>CAJXPC010000167.1 GCA_913057845.1 uncultured Pseudomonadota bacterium | reverse complement strand
CCTCTCTATTCGTCGGCAGCGTCAGATGTGTATAAGAGACAGGCCAGATATTGCTCTGATCAATGCCGGAATCGAGGGTGCCGCGGCGCTTATTCCAGATTATCCGACTGATGTTTTTGATGATGTTATGGCGATAAACGTGCGTGGTGTTTTTCTGGGACTCAAATATACGATTCCACTCATGACCTCGAAGGGAGGAAGCATCATCGTCACCTCTTCTATCGCTGGTCTTAAGGCGCGTGGCCTTGGAAACTCTGCCTATGTAGCCAGTAAGCACGCTGAAATAGGGCTTATGAGGACGGCAGCTATAGAAAATGCGTCGAGTAATATTCGAGTCAATTGTGTTTTGCCTGGACCCACTGAGACGAGAATGATGCGTTCTATTGAAGAAAATCGATCTCCTGGGTCAGCGGAGCTCGCAAAGAAAGATGTTTTGAAGGGGATCCCATTAGGCCGTTACGGAACACCCGAAGAGGTCGTGAACATGATTACGTTTTTGGCATCAGAGGAGTCAAGTGGTTGTACCGGTGGGGTTTATGCCGTTGATGGTGGGGTGTCGGCATACTGAAGTTATAGTAAGGATTCTTATATTTAGGAGGCATGATGGCGGCTCAAACTTTAGATGCATTGGTAAACGAGCATTACGGCACTAAAGGTCTTTTGGATAGAATTCTTACCGCGGCACGTGATGCCGGAATTGTATTGCATGACGCTCGTTCGGATGATTTTTCTCCAGTTTCAGAGTTTCATATTGGCGGACGTAGGGCAACTATTGACCTTGCAAAGATGGCCCAATTATGTGCGGGAGACAAGGTGCTCGATATCGGCTCTGGATTAGGTGGTCCGGCGCGCACACTTGTTGAGCAATTCGACGTTCGGGTGGAAGGGATTGATTTAACACATGAGTTTTGTGTGGTGGCTAATGAGCTAACCCGTATGACAGGTCTTTCAAATCAAGCAAAATTCTTTCAAGGGGATGCCTTAAGCTTACCTCGCGATCCAAATACCTACGATGTCGTTTGGACGCAGCAGTCATGCATGAATATTGAGGATAAACGCCAAATGTTATCGGAGGTGTGCCGTGTATTAAAGCCCGGCGGTACTTATGTATTCCAAGAAGTGCTCGCAGGAAATCAAGATAGTCCGCTAAAGCTACCAGTTCCTTGGGCAGGAAAGGTAGATATGAGTTTTCTGTGGTCTCCAGACGCGATTAGAAATTCGATTTTGAGGATGGGACTTGTTGAGGCTATTTGGAAAAATGCGACAAATCAATATATGGAGGAGTACCGAATCCTTGCTGCAAGGACTGGAGATTCGGTGCAACCTCCAATTATGGGCGTTCATCTTATGCTGGGTAAGCAGGCTGGAATCATGCGGAAAAATGTCGTTGAAAACCTTAGTCAAGGATTGATATCCATATATCAGGGTGTATTTAAAAAGTTGTAATGACGGAAACTGCGTGGAGGCTTAATGAGTTCTGAGGAAGGATGTATCCATACGCGACGTGAAGGTGACGTGTTTGAAATGATCATTGATCGTCCGCTTAAATTGAACGGATTTACGCCTAAAATGTTTCGGGAATTGATTGACGCTTATCAATTGTATGAGCAAGACCCTACGTCTCGATGTGCGGTTGTGACCGCGAACGGAGAACATTTTACGGCAGGCCTTGATCTTCCAAAAATGGTCTCACACCTGTCGGATGATTACATCCTGACTAAAGAAGATGAAATCGATCCATTTGGTTTGCGGGCGCCGTATCGCACAAAGCCGATTATTTACGCGGTTAAAGGTATTTGCTTCACGCTAGGTATTGAGCTGATGTTGGCGGCCGATATCGTCGTTGCTGCATCCAATGCTCGATTTGCACAGGTTGAGGTGAGGCGAGGAATCATGCCCACCGGTGGTGCAACAACCCGTATGGTTTCCAGATCAGGCTGGGGGAATGCGATGCGTTATTTGCTCACCGGAGACGAGTTCGACGCTGATACCGCGAAGTCGCTTGGATTTGTTCAAGAGGTGGTGAATGTGGGGGAAGAACGTTTACGCGCGCTAGCTATCGCGCAACGTTTGTGTGACTGGGCACCTCTCGCGATTAAGGCGATCATCCAGAATGCCCGATCTGGACTGATTCATGGTGAGTCACAGGCACACGCTGGACTCGGCGCTGCCCAAAGAGCGTTAGTCAGCACAAAGGACTTTAAAGAGGGGGTCAGCAGCTTCCAAGAGAAGCGTGATCCAAAATTCCGCGGTGAGTAACGATTAATTGGGTTTTGGATTTCTAGGTAGGCCAGTATGAGTTGTACGAAACACCTGATACTTTTTAGGTCGTCTTGATCCCTCAGGATTAAATCCAGTCCCCTTGGGTTGATATTGTGGAATGAGATGTTTTTTCCCAGGCCCAATTAAATCTGCTCTTCCCATCTTTTTTAAAGCATCACGTAATAGCGGCCAGTTCTCAGGATCATGGTATCTCAGAAAGGCTTTATGCAGTCTTCTTTTCCTTAGGCCTTTTGGAACAATTACATCTTCACTGTCACTCGTCACTTTTCGAAGAGGATTTTTTTCTGAGTGGTACATTGCCGTTGCCAGCGCCATTGGCGAGGGTAAAAACGATTGCACCTGGTCTGCTCGGAAGCCGTTTGCTTTCAGCCAGACTGCGAGGTCCAGCATGTCGTCGTCAGTTGTCCCTGGATGTGCGGCTATGAAATAAGGAATTAAGTATTGTTCTTTCCCTGCTTGCTTTGAATACCGATCAAAAAGTTCTTTGAACCGATGATACGTCCCGACCCCGGGTTTCATCATTTTGGATAGTGGGCCTTCTCCAATAGCCTCGGGAGCTATTTTGAGATAGCCGCCCACATGATGTTGGGCAAGCTCCTTGACGTAATCGGGTGATTCGATTGCAAGGTCGTAACGAACCCCAGATCCAATCAATACTTTCTTGATGCCAGAAAGTGATCGAACTTTTCGGTACAGGTTAATGAGGGAAGAATGGTTGGTATCTAAATTGGGGCAAATACGCGGATAGACGCACGATAGTTTTCTGCATGACGACTCGATGGCTTTACTTTTACAAGCCAATCGATACATGTTCGCTGTTGGACCACCGAGGTCAGAAATGACGCCTGTGAATTCAGGTGCGTTATCACGGATGTGTTCTACTTCCCTAACGATAGAATCTTCAGATCTGTTTTGTATGATACGTCCCTCGTGTTCGGTGATGGAGCAAAACGTGCACCCTCCAAAACAGCCTCTCTGAATCGTGACAGAGAATCTAATCATGTCAAAGGCCGGTATTTTTTGTTTTCCATAGCTTGGATGAGGTTCCCGTGCATAGGGTAATTCATAAAGCTGATCCATCTCATCCATCTCGAGAGGAATAGGTGGCGGGTTGATCCAGAGATCACGATTACCGACCCGTTGTACAAGAATTCGTGCGTTACCAGGATTAGACTCAAGGTGTAATACACGCGATGTATGCGCATACATAATTGGATCGTCACATACGGCTTCATACGACGGCAGTCGCACTACAATTTTTTCTCGAGAATGATTTTTTGAGTGGCTGATACCCGGCTTGGCATTGACTGATTCTGTCTTATCGGGACTAATCATTTGATACGGGTTAACGGGCGGTGATAGTTGCCCAGGTTTATCGAGCGTGGTTGAGTCTTGCTCAATCCAATCGGGCCCAATTGAGTCGACCGTAAATACGGTACCTCGAATGTCGGTAATGTCCTTAATGTTTGCGCCAGAAGCAATCCGGTGGGCTACGTCAACGAGTGCGCGTTCGGCGTTCCCAAAAAGTAGTAGGTCCGCTTTTGCATCCATCAGTACAGATCGCCGCACTTTTTCTGACCAGTAATCATAATGAGCAATGCGCCTAAGGCTGGCTTCGATGCCCCCTAGAATGATCGGTACGTTTTTGTACGCTTGTCTAACTTTTTGGCTATACACAATAACACTGCGGTCTGGTCTTTTTCCTGGTGCTGCATTGGGTGTATATGCATCGTCTGTTCTTATTTTTTTATCAGAGGTGTACCGATTGACCATGGAGTCCATGTTCCCAGCAGTTACACCAAAAAATAATTTTGGTTCACCGAGTACTTTAAATGCGTTGACGTCGTACCAGTCTGGCTGCGCGATAATCCCTACTCTGAAGCCCTGATTTTCTAAAAGCCGGCCAACAATGGCCATGCCAAAGCTAGGGTGATCGACGTAGGCATCTCCTGTGACTAGAATAATGTCGCATTGATCCCATCCCAGATTTTCCATTTCTTCCTTTGACATGGGAAGGAAGGGAGCGGTACCAAAACGTTTGGCCCAATACTTTTTGTATTGAAAAATACTCTGAGGAGCGCTCATTATTTAAGACGTGTGATTGTGTGAATGGCGATAGTCTAATGTATTACAGTGAATATCTCGAATGATTCTCAATGAGTCGCCATTCTCCAGGAGATAACCCATCGATGGAAAACTCCCCAATTGAATGACGTACGAGTCTGAGGGTGGGGTGACCTATAGCCGCAGTCATCTTTCGCACCTGTCTATTTCTGTCTCTTATACACATCTCCGAGCCCACGAGACCTCTCTACATCTCG
>CAJXPC010000166.1 GCA_913057845.1 uncultured Pseudomonadota bacterium | reverse complement strand
CCTCTCTATTCGTCGGCAGCGTCAGATGTGTATAAGAGACAGGAATTTAAGAGACTACTTAAAAAAAACGAACTACCCGGTGAGATGTCGCAGCTCGCCGCGTTTGAAGCAGCTGATGCAACGGATTACCCTGAGATTTGGTTTTCGTGTTTGCAAACATTATCTAGAGATAGGCCTCTTACACAAGCAATGATAAGGAGGATGGGGGTTGCTGATGCGGAGGGTTACGTTCGTATTAGTTCAGAATTAAAAGTGCTTGTGGATCGGCTTTGTACAGTTCGAACAGATTGGTTTGCTGTTCAGTTGGATCTTGCTGTGAAAATCGTCGGAGATCGCCTGCTTAAAACATTTCAGTCCTTTAAGAGTACCTCTAAAATTCTAGATTTTGCCGATTTAGAATGGAATGTCAGATCATTATTATTAGATGATGATCAAGCAGATTTTATCCTACATCGTTTGGATGCTCGCTACACGCACTTGTTGGTTGATGAGTTTCAAGATACGAATCCAATTCAGTGGACCATTCTTAAATCTTGGATTGATGCTTCGAATCAAGCAGACACGAATATGAAGTTATTTTTTGTGGGTGACCCAAAGCAATCGATTTATCGTTTCAGAAGGGCCGAGCCAAGGCTTTTTGGGGTGGCAGAGAAATTAATCGTCTCTGAGCTGGGTGGGCGTAAAGTTATTCAAAATCAGAGTTATCGAAACGCCCCTGGAGTTACAGAATTGGTCAATGTGTGCTTTGAAAATAGAATCGCCAACTTTGTGATTCAGCAGTCTGTGCATACGAGCCTACCCTCAGAGTTAGCAGCATTGCCATTGGTTGAAGCAGCTGATCGGGATGACGCTTGCGATGTATCGCGCTGGAGAAACCCCTTGCTGTCGTCTAGGCTAGAGTCAATGGATGACCGACACCTTCAAGAGGGTCTGATGATTGGGGAGAAGATTCGCTCACTAGTCTTGGACAAAGCTATCGATGACGAAGGTGAGCGTCGCGCCATTACGTTTTCAGACATTATGATTCTTCTTAGGCGCCGGACGCATTTAAAGAGCTATGAGGACGCATTCAGAATATTAGGCATTCCATTTTTCAGTCAAAGGAATGGGTCACTCTTGGAATCGCTGGAGATTCGAGATGTCATTTCACTGTTGCAATTTCTGCTGACGCCTCATGTTGATCATTATTTTATTCATGTCCTTAAGTCGCCGATTTTTTCGTTTGACGATGCTGCGCTAAAAATTTTTGTTAACCGAGGTGACCAATCTATTTGGAGTATGTTGGTTGATGGTCAAAGCCACGATCAACCGAAACCCTTAATTGAATTCGATGCGGCAGTGAGATGTTTGTCTGGTTGGATTAAGTATGCTGACACGTTACCAGTTCACGATTTGCTAGACATGATCTACGACGAATCCGATCTGATCAATCGATATGCGGGCCATGCGTTACCGGACTTGGCTGAGCGTATACGATCAAACCTGCTTACATTTTTGGAGTACTCGCTCGATTTTTCTGCTGGACGATACCCCAGTTTAGAACGTTTCCTTGAGCAAATTCGCTTATTGGGAGCAGAAGAGGGAGCGGGGCCCGGAGAGGGTCCGCAGTCGGTGTCCCTGAATGCTGTGCGCATTATGACTATTCATGGTGCGAAGGGGCTAGAGGCACCCGTTGTTTTTTTGGCTGATGCCGATGCCGGAGTAGGGGCTGATAATTGGGATGTCCTGGTTGATTGGATACCCGGGGAAAGAGAGCCGAACCATTTTTCAATCTATGGTAAAAAAGAGCAGCGAGGAAATGCGCGATCTAATTTGTTTGCGTGTCACGAAGCACTTAATAAAGTGGAAGATACTAATCTATTGTATGTTGCCGTGACGCGTGCGAGGCAGGCGTTTTTTGTGTCTGGCGTAGCACAACAGAAAAAAAAATCAAGTTCATGGTACTCCTTATTACGAGATGCAATACAACTGTGCGAACAGAATAAGGGTCTTGACATCTTGTCAGAAGCCGTAAAACTTAAAGAGAGAATAAACAGTGATAGTAGTTCTAAAAAACGTATTGAAAATGACGTTGAGCAGGTCTCAGTAGGAACTAGACAAGAACGTTATACCAATTCAGATATTGAATTCGGGACGTTGGTACATAAAATCCTGGAAACAATAACTGTGGACACTGACATGATCAGTAAGGAGTCCGCCCAGCAGATTTGCGCAGGTGCGTTGTCTGACTTTGACGCCGCGTGGGATGTTAGTTTTCGTATCGTAAACACTCCCAAATTAAAGCGTTTCTTTATTCCGGGGAATTACCTTAAAGCTCAAAATGAGGTTGCTTACGTGAATGATGACGGTGACATCAAGCGGATTGACCGTCTTATTGAGTTTGAAAACGAAATTTGGATTCTTGATTATAAAATTTCATCAGATTCCAGCTTGACCCAAAATCCCGATACTCGACGTCAATATAAAAAGCAGTTAACTCAGTATCGTGATGATTTGTTACGGATTAAAAATACGAAGCCGATTCGTATTGGGGTAGTTTTGAGTAATGGTGACTTGCTTGAGTTTTAGGGGGTGGTTTCAGCGTCAATTATTTCTTTAGCATTTTTAAATGAATCAATAGCTGCAGGAACGCCACCATAAATAGCCACTTGCAATAAAATTTCTCTAATCTCCTCTTTTGTCACTCCATTCCTAAGTGCGCCGCGAATATGCAACTTAAACTCGTTGGGGCGATTGAGTAAGGCTAACATCGCGATATTCAGCATGCTTCTGGTTTTCTTGGGTAGTTCTTCTCTGCCCCAAACAGCTCCCCAACAGTATTCACTAACGAGCCTTTGCATGGGCTCGTTGAATTCGTTTGAATTCGCAAGTGATTTTTCCACGTATTCCGACCCTAAAACATCTTTTCTGATTTTTAGGCCTTTTTGGTATAAGTCATCATTCATTATTTTCTCCTAGTGATTATTTTTTTCGTACTTCCACTTGTGCCCAATTCTCAACTAAACGGCAAAGGGAAGTGAAATCCGAATCCTCGCCATACTCAGCTTTAGTCGCGGCCAACATTTGTCGAACAGTTGAACCTAAAAACATCGGAATGCCCATGGCTTCTGCCTCATCAATACACAGGTTTACGTCTTTATATGAGAGGCCTGTTGAAAAGCCGAAGTCGAATGTTCCGGTAAGGACTGACTTCGGAAACTTATGTTCAGTCGCGGTGTTTTTACCAGTACTAGCATTAATGATCTCAAGCATTTGCTCGGGATCTAGCCCCGCTTTAGTTCCCATCACCATGGCTTCCGACGTGATCGCAACTGCCGCACATGACAGAAGATTGTTGGCAAGTTTCATGGATTGTGCTTGGCCCGGATGCTCTCCGACGTGATACGGTTTTCCAAAAATGTTTAATAGATTTTTATGTGCTTCGAATAACTCCTTCGGGCACGCAACCATTACTGATAGTGTCCCTTGATGCGCACCTTTTACGCCGCCGCTAATCGGACAGTCGATGTAAGCAATTTTTTGTTTTTTGGCTAGGTCATCAATGAACTTTGCGGCTCTCGTTCCAATGGTTGAAAAGTCGATAATCGTTTTGACTCGGTCACCATTAATCAAACCTTTTTCTGAGGTGACTACTGCCTTAACAATATCCGGGCTTGGGAGGCTTAGCATAATGATCTGCGCTCGGTGGGCCACATCGAGGACAGATTCAGCACGGATTCCGCCAAGTGCGACTGCAGCGTCTAATGCGTCGCAGTTGGTGTCGTAAATAACGACCTTTCGACCAGAATCTATTAATCGTTGCAACATGGGCCGCCCCATCTTGCCTAAGCCAATGAATCCTAGAGTTTGGTCCTCTGTCATACAGGCTCCGCTAATTTTGAAGGGTTTTCTACAATCTAAGTTGTAGTTGTTACATGGGTTTTCCTAAGTGTAGCCCAGCATCTACGAGAATGGTTTCTCCTGTGACCAGTCTAGCTGATGAGAGCAACCAAATAACGCACTCGGCAATATCCTCAGGTGTTGCTGCTGATCTCAACGGTACTGTATTTTCATAGTTTTCTAGAAATGATTTATATTCGTTTTCTGAGAAACGCTTTGAGTGCCACTCGGTATCCACAAGTCCGGGACAGACTGCATTGATGCGAATCTCCGGAGCCAGCGCGCGGGCAAGTGCTACTGTCATCGCATTCAATGCCGCCTTAGACGCGATGTATGCGGTAGAAGATCCAATTGCTTTGACTCCAGCAATAGAGGAGATATTCACGACTGATCCACGTGACGTTTTTAGATGCTCGGCGCACGCCCGAATCATTTGGTAGGAACCTACTACGTTGGTCGAGTATAAATCGATGAAGTCTTCGGAGCTTAGAGCCGCTAGATCTCGCGGTGCGGCGAATTTTGTGATGCCTGCATTATTAACAAGTCCATCAATCCTTCCCCATCGCTCCATGGCCTCAGATGCTATTTTTTTGCAATCATCATCTAGGACAACATTACCTTGCGTCGTAATTGCATCGCCTCCTAATTGTTTGCATTGTTTCGCTGCTTCAAGTGCGCCTGCTTGGCTTTTTTCTGTCTCTTATACACATCTCCGAGCCCACGAGAC
>CAJXPC010000165.1 GCA_913057845.1 uncultured Pseudomonadota bacterium | reverse complement strand
GAGATGTAGAGAGGTCTCGTGGGCTCGGAGATGTGTATAAGAGACAGGCCTTAGTTCTCTCAATTTGATGGTGACAAAGGTAATTAGCTCTACCCTTTAGCTTCGCAATTGTTATCGGGATTTTTAATGCACTCCGAACCACTTGAATATCTTGGTCAAAGAGCTGGTCTTGAAGGGTTTTTGTACCAGTCGCAATGATGATTTTACGCCCGTAATAAAATGCGGGGATCAAATAAGCAAACGTCTTGCCTGTCCCCGTGCCCGCTTCGCAAACTATAGGCGTCTTTTGACTAATCGCTCGCCCGATAGCCTTAGCCATTTCAGCTTGCTCGACCCGCATTTTATAGCCATCGACCACCTCAGAGAGCAACCCATTTGAGTCGAACGCGCGCTCAATATCCTCCTCAATACTCAAATTAGTCCACTTTCGATCAGGTTTATTTAAAGGGTCTACAATTATCCTTGGATTTAACATTCAATGCCCGAACTCAATCATTCAACTGAATTAAAAGAGCATGATTCAACTGACGTTGATACGAGCTAACAATCAATCTTAGACGGAAATTTAAAAAATGAGACCTGTTGGAATTCGATTGCTAACTACAGCAAATATCTTAGCAACCTTGTGCTTGCTTATAATTGCAATTGGCTTAACCGGAGGCAAATTATTCCTCTACTTGTTCGTAGCCGTACTCCATTTGCTATTTGCACTTGGTATTTTTATGCAGCTACGTTGGGCTTACGTACTCACTATTATTTACGCTCTCTTTCAAGCAGTTGGAATGAGTCTTTGGTGCCTGATTGGCACATTAACCTTAATGGAAGACTCAATAACTCAAGACAAAATAAAGTTTTTTATCCTATCATCCATCGTAGTTCCATTTTTAATTTGGACTATGCTCTACCTTCTCAAGAGGTTGCAAACGGATACTTTTAAATAACGCGTTTAATTATTTCAGTCGACAGGCGTCACTCCAGGCAGCACTGCAGGATCGACTGATGGTCCTGGTGCACTCCCAGCATCTTTCGTGGGCGCATTCGTCAACTCGACCTTTTCAATACGGTTGAACCGTTTCGTTATTTTATCGCTACTAACACGAACTTCCTCAACATCTTTGTGAGCAAGTCGAATATGATCTGCGAGTTTCCGCATTCGATCATCAAATCGATTGAAATCATGACTTAAACGTCTCAACTCTTCCTTAATGATGTGAATTTGCTCTCTTGTTGCAATATCCTTCATCACAGCCCGCGCAGTATTCAAAACGGCCATTAACGTCGTCGGCGAAACAATCCAAACCTTCTTCTGCATTGCGTACTCGACGACTTCGTTGTGGTACGCATGGATTTCTGCAAAGACAGCTTCCGCAGGAATAAACATCACAGCACCATCACTGGTTTCCCCATCTATGATGTATTTATCGGATATTGCGTCAACGTGTTTTTTAATATCTACCCTAAAAGCTTTTTGTGCTAGGCCCCTATCCGTCTGGGAAATATCTTGACCGAACATCCGATGATAATTTTCAAGCGGGAACTTAGAATCAACCGAGACATTACCCGTTGGATCTGGAAGCCTTAAAACACAGTCAACCCGATTGCCATTGGAATAGGTGAATTGGAAATCATACGATGAAGGTGCCAACATATTTCTGACAAGGTTTTCCAACTGCACCTCACCAAAAGCTCCACGCGACCTCTTATCACCAAGTAACTCTTGAAGCCCTATGACGTTAGTTGTGAGCCCATCGATTTTCTTCTGAGCCTCATCAATAGTCGCTAAGCGTTCCATCACACTCACAAATGTCTCGTTTGTCTTCTTAAACCCTTCCTCAAGCCGCTCATTGACTTTGCCAGAAATTTGCTCCAAACGGTTATCCGTAACTTTACCAAGCTGCTCCATTGACTCCTGAAGTTGGGTCGATGCCGCTTTCAACGTAGATTGGATAATTTCTCGCTCTGCTCGGCTTTGTTCAGAGAGTTTCTCTAACACACGAGCAATAACTTCCGATCGGATTAAATCAAGTTTGGCCTGCACGTCATTGCGCATTTCACTTATTGTTGCCAGCGTTTTCTCTTTCCCTATAGCCTGTTCTTCGATCAACCTAACTTGGAACGATCCAGCACCACTCCGCAGTTGATTCAATTCATTCGACAGGAAAGAACGCAAGTTTTCATTGAGTGTCGATTGATTTCTAAGGAGTCGATCTGCGAGCGCATTGAGCGTTTCACTATTTTCTCTTGAATGCGCCAACGAGAGGTTCTCTAACGTGTTTTTTATTTTTTTTGGCAAGCGCAAAATAAGCACCAAAACGAGCACACATAGGAGCATGACCAGCATCATGAATCCCATCATCACTTGAGGACTGTCAAACCATGAATTCATTGAATCAGTATAGCCCATAACCAAAGGGCTTAGCTTGAATCATAAAGCCTAAGACTACTGACAAATGAGCTACGCTGCTTTTGGACCGCGAGCATCTCGGCGACGTTCATGCTCCTTTAAGGCCCTTTTTCGGAGCCGAATTGATTTAGGAGTAATTTCAACAAGCTCGTCATCCGCGATAAATTCAACTGCTCGCTCAAGTGTCAACTGTATTGGGGGGGTAAGTCGGACAGCCTCGTCAGTGCCCGAAGTGCGGACGTTAGTTAGTTGTTTGTTCTTTATAGGATTCACGCTAAGGTCATTATCCCGAGAATGGATCCCGATAATCATGCCCTCATATAACTCATCACCAGGGGACACGAACATACGCCCACGCTCTTGCAACTTCCATAAGGCATAAGCAACTGCCGGGCCACTATCCTGGCTGACTAAAACACCATTTCGACGATCATCAATGTCACCCTTAACCACATCATAAGAGTCAAAAATGTGACTCGCCACTCCAGTTCCTCGAGTAAGTGTCAGAAACTCGCTCTGAAACCCAATCAATCCCCGGGCCGGAATGCGATACTCAAGCCGAACTCGACCTTTACCATCAGGCATCATATCCTGCAACTCACCGCGTCTAACGCCCAGCTCCTCCATTACCGCACCTTGGTTTTCAGCCTCGACGTCAATCGTTAAAATTTCAAACGGTTCATGACGCTCACCATTGATCTCTTTAAAAACAACACGAGGCCTGCCAACAGCCAGCTCATATCCCTCTCGACGCATGGTTTCCAAAAGAATCGTTAAATGCAACTCTCCACGGCCTGAAACGACGAAAGTATCCCCGTCGGGTGTGAATTCAACTTTGAGGGCTACATTTGACTGCAACTCACGATTAAGTCGGTCACGAATTTGCCTACTCGTAACAAACTTACCTTCTCTACCCGCTAGAGGCGACGTATTAACTACAAAATTCATAGTTAAAGTAGGTTCATCTACAGTTAACAATGGCAGTGCATCTGGAGATCCCATTTCACAAATCGTCTGACCAATGGTGATGTCTTCGACTCCATTAATCAACACGATATTTCCAGCTTCAGCGTCTTCGACCACATCCTTTTCAAGCCCAGCAAACACCAGCACTTGATTGATTTTACGAGTAACCGTTTCGCCATCAGGGCCTGCCACCATCAGAACTTGTTGGCCAGATCGAATACGACCTCGATTGATCCTACCAATACCGATTCGTCCAACAAAACTGGAATAGTCCAAAGAACAGATTTGAAGCTGTAACGGACCATCAAGATCGACATCACGCACAGGAACATGTTCTAAGATTGTTTCAAATAACGGCACCAAACTATCGGTTTTAACATCGGCATCTAAAGTAGCCCAACCTTCGAGGGCAGAAGCAAACACAACAGGAAAATCTAATTGTTCTTCCGTCGCGCCAAGTTTATCGAACAAATCGAACGTCTGATTAATTACCCAGTTTGGCCGAGCCCCTGGACGATCAATTTTATTAACAACAACAATGGGTTTCAGACCAAGAGACAATGCTTTTTTGGTGACAAAACGAGTCTGAGGCATAGGGCCATCGACCGCGTCGACAAGCAGCAAGACGCAATCAACCATGGATAACACACGCTCTACTTCACCACCAAAGTCAGCGTGTCCAGGTGTATCAACAATATTAATGTGTGTATCGCGATAACTGATCGCACAGTTCTTGGACAGAATTGTAATGCCGCGTTCCTTCTCCAAATCGTTAGAATCCATCACACGTTCTGAAACCTGCTTATGCGCCGCAAATGTACCGGACTGCTTAAGCAACTGATCAACTAGAGTGGTTTTTCCGTGATCTACGTGAGCGACAATTGCAATATTACGAATACTGTTCTTCATAATTAATTTTGTTGTTCTAATCTAAGTGTGGGGGAACTTAATTAAGCAATCTCGGGGGGCTCAAACTAACGCCCAAAGTTACCGTTTCGGCGCCGGATTTTAACACAGTTTTTGTGTTAAATACGTGACATAGCTCTTACGGGAGGACCTCAACACACACAGGCTCTGCCATAACGCGGCCTATTCGAGCTGCGCTCGAAAAACCGTCGTTACGGAACATCGTAAGAACTTCATCTTCAATAGAAGCGGCACAAGTAACTAATAAACCGCCACTTGTTTGAGGATCGGTCAATAGATCAAGGTCACTGTCTCTTATACACATCTCCGAGCCCACGAGACCTCTCTACA
>CAJXPC010000164.1 GCA_913057845.1 uncultured Pseudomonadota bacterium | reverse complement strand
TCTACACCTCTCTATTCGTCGGCAGCGTCAGATGTGTATAAGAGACAGGTCATGAGAGTCGCTCTAGTTGGCAATCCAAATTGCGGTAAAACAGCGCTTTTTAACTTGCTGACTGGTAGTCGGCAAAAAGTGGCTAATTACCCCGGTGTTACGGTAGAGAAAAAGTCGGGCTTGATGCGTTTGGATGCCGGTCAAGAATGGGAACTTTTAGATCTGCCGGGCGCTTACTCTTTTGATACCGATAGTTTAGATGAAATCGTTACCAAGGATATTTGCTTGGGTAATGTTGCAGGTGAGAGACGTCCTGATGTCATTGTTTGTGTTGTTGATGCGACAAATTTAAGGTTACATTTAAGGTTTGCTTTGGAAGTTAGGGCGCTCGGAATCCCGATGATTATAGCCCTCAATATGTCTGATACGGCAAAACGACGCGGCATAATAATAAACACCCAGGGGTTGTCAGAGGAACTTGGTATTCAAGTCATAGAAACAATTGCCGTTCGTAAAAATGGTGCGGATCAGTTAATTAATGAAATCAAGCAAAATCTACCTCAAGCCCCACTGTCGTTGGCTGACGATATGGATTATCACGAAGAAGCCACAAGGCTAATTTCCGCTAATGTGGTGATGCCCAGCAAAACTTCTCCAACGGATGATATTTTGGATAGGGTTTTTCTACATCCATTTGCTGGTTTATTAATTTTGGCGTTAGCTATGTTTCTGATGTTCCAGGCGGTCTTCTCCTGGGCCGCTCCCTTCATGGAGCTGATTGATGCAGGTATCAGCGCATTCGGACGTTTTGTGGCAATAGTCTTGCCAGAGGGGCCGCTGAGAGGATTTATTGTCGAGGGTCTAATTGGTGGCGTAGGTAGTGTCGTAATCTTCTTGCCTCAAATTTTATTGCTATTTTTGTTTATTTTAATTTTGGAAGAGTCGGGCTATCTTCCACGAGCAGCATTTTTACTAGACCGTTTTATGATTGGGGCCGGGCTTTCGGGACGTTCCTTTATCCCTTTGCTCTCCAGTTTTGCCTGCGCGATTCCAGGCATTATGGCAACTCGTTCGATTCAGAATCAGAGAGACCGCATTACTACAATCCTGGTGGCGCCTTTAATGACTTGCTCTGCGAGGCTCCCCGTCTATGCGCTGTTAATTGCGGCTTTCATCCCCGACCAAACTGTTTGGGGATTGTTTAATTTGCAAGGGCTGACCTTGTTTGCTCTGTACGCTGCGGGAATCATCAGCGCGGTTGTCGTCTCATTTGTAATGAAAAAAATAAGACGTAGTAGCCTCCAGGCTCAGACGTTAATGCTAGAGCTCCCTTCGTATCGATTGCCTAATGTGCGGGATGTGCTGTTTGGATTGTGGGAGCGTGCACGTGTTTTTCTCGCAAGGGTGGGTAAGGTGATTATGGCAATCACAGTGATACTTTGGGTACTTTCAACGTATCCAGCTCCTCCGGAGGGATGGGTTGGTGTTCCGATTGATTACAGTATTGCAGGTCGAATTGGCCATGCGATTGAATGGTTATTCCAACCGCTCGGGTTTAACTGGCAAATTTGTGTTGCGCTGATACCTGGCTTGGCTGCTCGAGAGGTAGCTGTTAGCGCGCTGGGGACGGTCTACGCTATCTCAGCAAGTGTTGAAGACCCATCTGCCCAGCTGTTACCAATTATTGCTGCCGATTGGAGCTTTGCAACCGGAATGTCCTTACTCGTCTGGTACATTTTTGCGCCTCAGTGTTTAGCTACATTAGCGGTCATAAAAAAAGAAACGCAATCATGGAAGGTTGTTCTAGTCGCCACGACATATTTATTTGGATTGGCGTATTTGGCGTCCTTGTTGGTTTATCAACTCCTTGCTTAGGTGCCGATGATGTCTTATCGAGTGATTGAATTTGTCGTTCTGCTGTTGATTGTATCGACTAGTTTGATCTATCTCCTGAATAGGTGGCTTCCCAACCAAAAAGTTGCTATTTCACAAATAGTTCTTAGATTGTTTCCGCGAGCACATAGTTTTATAAAGATATCCGATACGGCGGCCGGCCACCGAGGTGGTAAGAGTGTCAAAGGTTGTTTCGGATGTGAACCTACTGGTGCCTGCGGCCAGTGCCCAACAAACAATAGTCGTTAAAATAAGCGACACTTTGGCTTGAGTGTTGCAAGTTACTGCAGTGTTTAATTAAGGAAACAATTATGGCATCTAAACTTTTCTCCCATTTTCAGTTGGGCCCGATTGACTTGTCCAACAGAATCGTCGTCTCTCCCATGTGTCAGTACATGGCTGAAGAGGGCCAGGCTAACGACTGGCATCTAATGCATTACGGTAGTTTATCTATCGGAGCTGGTGGCTTGTTGATTTTTGAGGCAACACATATTTCCCCCCAAGGCCGTATATCGCACGGGTGCCTTGGGCTTTATGATGAGGAAACGGAGCGTGCATTGGAGCGGGTGGTGACGTTTTGTAGGAATCATGGGCAGTCGAAGTTGGGTATTCAGCTCGCGCATGCCGGGAGAAAAGGGTCTGCAAAAACACCGATGATGGGAGGGGCAGCACTTCAGGCAGGTGAGAGTCCTTGGGAGACAATAGCTCCAAGTGCATTAGCGTTTACAGATGGTTGGCATGTGCCAAAAATGATGGGAACGGATGATCTTGCGAGGGTTAAAACTGAATTCGTTGATGCGGCTAAGAGGGCGGTTAACCTCGGGTTTGATGTGATAGAAATTCATGCGGCTCACGGTTATCTTCTTAATCAATTTACATCTCCTCTTTCTAATCAGCGCACTGACTCATATGGTGGAAGTAATTTGTCTAACAGGCTTAAATACCCTCTCGAGGTTTTTGATGCTGTTAAGTCAGTCGTTCCAGATCATGTTGCAGTAGGAGCCCGCATTTCCGGATCGGACTGGGTTGAAGGTGGTTTAAATCCAGAAGAGATGATCGCATTTGCGAAAGAGTTGCAAATAAGAGGGTGTGATTTTGTTGATGTGACATCGGGTCAGCTTGATTCCCGTCAGCAAATCGAATTCGCACCTGGATTTAATTTACCATTCTCGAAGAGAGTGAAGAGTGATACTTCGATGGCAGCTATGGGTGTCGGTATGATTACAACGCCTGCGCAGGCGGAAGAGGCGATCACTTCAGGTGCTGCAGATCTCGTCGCTATTGCGAGAGCAGCAATGGACGATCCTCGATGGTCATGGAGGGCTGCTCAAGAATTAGGAGTGGATATTACCTATGCGCCCAATTATCAGCGATGTCATCCTGGCGTTTGGAAGCGTTGAATCAATCTTGTTCAGTTAAATTGACAGGTCGTTTTTCCGATTCCTTCGATTTCCATCTCCAAGTTATCGCCGGACTGTATAGGAAACATGATGGATAATGAGCCAGATAGAATGACCTCCCCAGCTTTAAGACTCATACCTAGACTCCCTAACATATTGGCAAGCCATGCGACCGCGTTGAGTGGGTGATCGAGCGTGGCCGCTCCAGAACCTGTGCCTATTATTTCCCCGTTTTTTTTTAACACCATGCCGCAAGTCGCTAGGTTGATACCTTGGATGCTCCTTTGAGGAGAGCCAAGTACAAAGGCCCCAGCTGAAGCATTGTCAGCTATTGTGTCTTGAATTTTGATGTTCCAATTTTCGATGCGAGAGTCAACAATCTCAAAAGCGGGTAACACACAATCGGTTGCAGCTATCACTTGAGCCGTCGTGATACCTGGTCCCGTGAGGTCTTTTTTGAGTAGAAACGCGATTTCTCCCTCACCTTTGGGTTGGCAGAATATTTCGAAGGGCAGGCTTTGCGATTCTTTAAATTCCATCCCAGACATGAGGTGCCCAAAATCTGGTTGATTAACGCCCAACATATTCATGACGGCTTTAGCAGTAATCCCGATTTTCTTTCCGACAATTGACTCACCTTGTAAGAGTCGTCGGTTGATCATGTTCAGTTGAACCTGGTAAGCCTCTTCAATCGTAATGTTAGGTGTGGACTCTGTGATGGGTGTGATTTGAGTCGTATTGTCCCAGGCGTCGTATAGCTGCCTTCCTAAGTCATTTATGGTTTTTTCATCTAAACTCATTCTCAGTCTTGCCAGTTGCTGATATTTTGCACTATTTTATACTAGTGATTTTACTCGGATCTTTGGCCGTGAGCTTTGCGCGGCAATGATGTTTAATCCACACTTTTGATGATGGATACAATGTCAGGTTGTGACCAATCAATATCACCTACAATTTTGTAGACAATTTTATGATCTTGATTGAGAACTACCGTTGTTGGAAGTCCTATATCGATCCAAGGCCTGCTATTTTTAGCGCCAGGATCTATCAGTGTAATCTCCCCTTCGCCAATTTGAGCCCAAATTTTTTCTATCTGTATTTGTGACTCACCGTAGTTTACGAAGAGGACTGCAAACTTTTTATCAGGTAATTGTCTTTTAAGTGCTAAAAGCGAGGGGATTTCTTTTAAGCAAGGGGCGCACCAAGTTGCCCAAAAATTTAGAATAACCACTTTTCCTGAAAATTTTTCAAGACTCGTTGGTTCTCCATTTAGCGTGGCGACATTTAGGGGCGGGGGGATTGGATTCTCTCCCCAGGGCACGAATTTGTCTATTGGCGCGCTGACGGCGGTGGATACAAATAGCCCAAACACAAAAAAGCTAATTTTAAGCATATCTGAACCACAAAGGCCTGGATCTGTCTCTTATACACATCTGACGCTGCCGACGAATAG
>CAJXPC010000163.1 GCA_913057845.1 uncultured Pseudomonadota bacterium | reverse complement strand
ATTCGTCGGCAGCGTCAGATGTGTATAAGAGACAGGTCTCTAAGGATCAATACCAAACATCGACCCTGCTTTTAAGTCATCTTGCTTCAATCTCTCAAGCGGCAGAATTATCTAATGAAAATATGCTCGATCTTGTGATGCACCTTGACGGGTTAAGAAACCCAGAACGTTTTAAAAATATTTTAGGCGCCGCAAAAATTATTGGTCACGTCCTTGCCGAAGAGATGTATCCACAGCACTTAAGAAGTCTTACGGCAGCATTAGAAATATTGAAATCACTCAAGTATGATCACTTGGCGACTAAAGAGAATACAAGGACCATCAATCAACGCGTAAGAGATGCGCGCATTACCGCTCTGTCGCAAGCGCTTCCCAAGCGAAAATGATGGCGAATAAAACCCATTACGGCATCAACGAATACTCCAATATAAGCAAGTCGCAATACAACTAAACAATATCGTCGAGCCAAACGGCAAATACAGCTTCCGCCCAAACAAATGCACCGTGATATCACCGGGCATCATCTCCCGACCAACCAATTTTCCCAGTAATTTAAGAAAAACAGGCTTGGTGTATGCGACTAAACCTACGACGAGCACCATCGTCAGAATCCACTTAACCAAGGACTTTAGTAACCTCTTCGTTTAAACTGCTTGGAAATAACTCACATGATGACTGTCATCATACAACTACATAGCACAGGGGGTTACATTGATAGATTTATATACATGGGGAACGCCGAACGGCAGAAAAGTCTCGATCATGCTGGAGGAGTTAGCCACGGACTACCGAACCATCAGCGTCAATATCGGCAAAGGCGAGCAATTCACCCAGGACTTCCTCTCGATCAGCCCCAACAATAAAATTCCAGCGATTGTCGACCACGATACGGATAGTGGATCTCCTCTAAAGCTCTTTGAATCAGGTGCTATCTTGATTTATCTTGCGGAGAAGTTTCAGCGATTTTTGCCGGTCTCAGGCCCTACGCGACACACCACCATTCAGTGGCTCATGTTCCAAATGGGGGGGGCAGGACCAATATTTGGACAAGTTCATCATTTCCTTCGGGCAGCCCCTGAACCAATCCCCTATGCCATCGACCGTTATCAAAAAGAGACCGCACGGCTATATGGCGTACTTGATAGTCACTTATCTAACAATGAGTTTTTTTCCGAAGACTACTCGATAGCCGATATCGCGACATATCCTTGGGTGGCTCGACATGAATGGCATAAAATCGAATTAACCAATTACCCCAGCGTTTTGCGTTGGTACGAGGCTATCGGGGATAGAGAGGCCGTCAAAAAGGGAATGTCCGTTCCATTTGCAAACTAAACAACCGAGACAATGACTACGAACGTGTGTGAGCGGTGCGATGCTGAGTTTAGCTGTGGAGTGCGCGATACCCAGCCGTGCTGGTGCGCAACTGACTTCCCAAACGTCTTATATGGGGATCTTGGTGATGCCTGTTTCTGCCCTAGCTGCGTTGACGAAGCAATCAATTCAAAAAAACTTACATCAGAGAACCGATTTTAGAAGTGAACCCATTTTAGATGGGTCCCGAGTGACTGAAATGCCACTGGCATCCATGATTCTGAGCTTTTCATCAGCGGTTCCCTGACCACCTGAAATGATGGCTCCCGCATGTCCCATTCTTTTACCAGCAGGCGCTGTAACTCCAGCTATAAACCCCACTACTGGCTTTGACATGTGCTCCTTAACCCAAACCGCAGCGGCCTCTTCATCGGTGCCGCCAATTTCACCGATCATTACGACGGCATCAGTTTCTGGGTCTTCATT
This sequence comes from uncultured Pseudomonadota bacterium, assembly GCA_913057845.1. Taxonomy (GTDB): domain Bacteria; phylum Pseudomonadota; class Gammaproteobacteria; order Burkholderiales; family Eutrophovitaceae; genus Eutrophovita. Next base: position 2,947 of record CAJXPC010000163.1, on the reverse strand, counting down.
AAATAGTTTTAACACATCAATGTGTTTGAGCCCGTTTACAGGATCACCGCCAATACCGACAGCGGTACTTTGCCCAAGACCCAACTCAGTTAATTGAGCAACGGCTTCATACGTCAGAGTCCCAGACCGAGACACCACACCGATACGGCCTTTCCTATGGATATGTCCCGGCATGATCCCAATTTTTAATTCATCAGGCGTGATCACACCTGGGCAATTCGGCCCAAGCAACAATGTACGACTATTCATATTACGCATGCTATAACGAAGTTCGATCATGTCTTTAACCGGAATTCCCTCCGTAATACAAATCACCAACTCAAGCTCCGCCTCTACTGCCTCTAATATTGCCGCAGCCGCGCCGACCGGAGGAACATAAACTACAGACACCGTTGCCCCAGTTTGCTGTTTCGCCTCGACTACCGTCCCATAAATCGGGATTCCTTCAAAATCCTGCCCGGCCTTTTTGGGATTCACACCAGCGACGTAACAAGATCGACCATTTGCGTAATCCCGACTGGTTTGCGTATGAAACCGACCTGTTTTACCCGTGATGCCTTGAGTGATAACTCGCGTATTTTTATTTATTAAGATCGACATCTTATTGACCACCTCGCGCTGCTTCGACGACCTGCTGAGCAGCATCAGCCATGGTGTCAGATGAAATAATTGGCAAACCAGACTCTCTTAAAATCTGTTTGCCCAAGTCTTCGTTAGTCCCCTTCATCCGAACCACCAAAGGTACAGTAAGATCAACCTGCTTCGCAGCCTCGACCACACCAGTCGCAATGACGTCGCATTGCATGATGCCACCAAAAATATTTACTAAAATGGCTTTTAGCTTTGGGTTGGACAACATAATTTTGAACGCCTCAGTAACTTTCTCGGTCGTGGCGCCACCACCCACATCTAAAAAGTTCGCGGGCTCACCACCAAACAATTTAATGACATCCATAGTCGCCATCGCCAAGCCTGCGCCATTGACGAGGCACCCGATGTCTCCATCTAGAGAGATGTAGGACAAATCAAATTTTGACGCCTCTATTTCAGCGGGATCCTCCTCATCCAAATCCCGCATATCGAGAATCTTAGGCTGCCTGAATAATGCGTTAGTGTCGAAATTCATTTTGGCATCAAGCGCCAATATGTCACCATCAACCGTAAGAATCATAGGATTGATTTCCGCTAACGAGGCGTCAGTATCAACAAATGCTTGGTATAACCCCTCAAATAGATCCGCCCCTTTTTCTAGAGCCTGTTGAGGTAATCCAATCTTTTTATTCAATTGAATTGAAGCAATACGATCAAGTCCCTGCTTAGGGTCAATAAAAATTTTATGGATTTTTTCAGGCGTAGACGCAGCGACTTCCTCAATGTCCATGCCCCCCTCTGAGGAGGCCATAAGACATATAGTTTGAGTCGAACGGTCAACAACCATGCCGACATATAGCTCTTTTTCGATCGCCGCGCCCTCCTCAACCATGAGGCGTTTAACTAACTGCCCAGTCGAGCCAGTTTGATGCGTCACTAGCTGCATTCCAAGAATACTTGAAGAGACCGCCCTCACTTCGTCAAAAGACTTTACAACTTTGACGCCACCACCCTTACCACGACCACCAGCGTGAATTTGTGCTTTTACAACCCAGACATCGCCGCCCAATTTACGGGCGGCCTCCTCGGCCTCATCAACTGAGAAACATGGGACTCCTTTTGGGGTTTTAACGCCATAAGCACGCAAAATTTCTTTCGCTTGATATTCATGGATTTTCATACGAATTTACACCAGATTTTCAGAATAATTGTGAGGCTAACGAAGTTCCTTACTGTGAATTTCTTTGAGCCTTTTTGCTTCCTCTGCCCAAATTTTTTGTAGATTTTCATATTCCTTCTCCAAGCTGAGAACTTGGGCCTCAGCCTCATCAAGCTTTGCTTGAGCAGTTTTCAAATTTGCGGTGAGGTCAGCCACTACTCCACGTCTCTTCTGAGCCTCTTCAACAGCAGCATCGTATGGTCTTTTCTTCTCTTCCATCTGCTTACGAGCATGGACAGTGCGGATCTGCGCGTCCTCAAAAGTCATCTCAGCAGCAACTACGTCTAAAGTTGCTAGCGCACAGAGAGAAAATCCCACAAGCCACCCCAATCGGTTCTTCGTATTGCTTCCAATCAGCATTACAACCTCCCGGTAGTGTTCAAAAATATGGTGCCGACACACGGATTCGAACCGCGGACCTGATGATTACAAATCAACTGCTCTACCAACTGAGCTATGCCGGCTGAAGTACTAATTATAAATGCTTCAATCACTAAGTCACTACTTAACGATCTTTAACCTTTTCTTCGACGAAATACTAACTGGATCGACCAGTTTCTTTTCCTCAATATTTGGGCTCTCCTGCTCTGGGCTATCCTGTAAATCAAATGCCAGTCCTTGTCCAGATTCGCGAGAGAAAATTCCCTTTACATCCTTAATGGAAACATAAATTTCCCGAGGGACCGCATTAAAGCGCGCCGAGAAAGTTATGCCGTCATTTTCAATTCGAAGATCTCTTGTCGCACCTACGCCAATGTTCAAAACAATTTCGCCATCCTTAGCGTGCTCCATCGGAACGCTCGATGATTCCGACACCCGAACCGATAGATACGGCGTTTGAGATGCGTCACAACACCAATCATAAATAGCCCGAATAAGATAAGGCGAAGTTGAGGGCAACGCCTTCACTTACGCATCACCTTTTCTGACGGCGTTAATGCTTCAACGAAAGCAGAACGGCTAAATAACCGCTCCGCATACTTCATGAGTGGAGCTGCTTGTTTAGGAAGCTGAATACCGTAGAGATCCAGTCGCCAAAGTAGGGGCGCGATAGCCACGTCAAGCATAGAAAATTCGTCACCCAACATGTGTTTCTGACGCAAGAAAACAGGAGCAATTTGAATCAAACCATCTCGA
>CAJXPC010000162.1 GCA_913057845.1 uncultured Pseudomonadota bacterium | reverse complement strand
CTCTCTATTCGTCGGCAGCGTCAGATGTGTATAAGAGACAGGGCGCTGGCGAACCAAATTCTGGGTGGTGGTGGAATGACTTCGATCCTCTATGATGAATTGCGTGAGAAGCGGGGGATGACGTATGGGGTGGGTAGCTACTTCAGTCCGCTCAAAGATCCTGGGCCGTTCGTAATTGCATTTCAAACAAGAAAGGACCAGGCTTGGGAGGCGCTAGAAGTTACTTTGACTATTTTGAGTGATTTTATCCGTAATGGCCCAGACCTTGAGCAGGTAGACAGGGCGAAAAAATATTTTATTGGCGCTTTCGCTTTGAATGTTGATAGTAACGGGGAGTTACTCGATTATTATGCGGCGATCGGATTTTATGATCTTCCTATTGATTATATTGATAGTTTCTCGCGCCGAGTTAAGGCGGTGACGCTTGATCAAGTTAAAGACGCGGTTAGTCGTCGAATGAGTTTAGATAAAACTGTACGAATTATTGTTGGACCAGAGAAACGCCCAAATGAGCCCAATGGCTAATTCAGTACGAATCATTGGGGGTGATTTAAAGGGTAGGGTTTTACAATTTCCTGATTTGTTAGGCCTCAGGCCGACTCCTGACCGTGTTCGAGAGACTTTATTTAATTGGCTTGGGCAACGACTGGATCATTCCGTATGTCTGGATCTTTTTTCTGGAAGTGGTGCCCTGTCATTTGAGGCGGTCTCAAGAGGCGCCAATAACGTTGATGCCGTCGATTTAAGTCAAAAGGCGTGCGCATCGATTCGAGACAATTGTCAGAAAATAGGAATCTCAAATCTTAGCGTTACGTGTGCAGATGCACTAGATTTCCTGAGGCATAAACAACGTGACTTTGATGTCGTATTTCTAGATCCTCCGTTTGCGCAGCAACATTTAATTGAGGACGTATTCTCTGTTTTGCCTAATCATCTCGCCAATGGATGTAAAATCTATATAGAGACAGCCCTCCCCATCATGAATCCGATAGGTTTTAATGTCATTAAGGGGGCAAAGGCTGGTCGTGTTCACTTCGCGTTATGGGAGTATCGAAACTAAGATGAAAAATAAAATAAACAGAGTGGTGTACCCGGGGACATTCGATCCGTTGACTGCTGGTCACGAGGATCTGGTGCGTCGTGCTTCATCTGTTTTTGATGAGGTCATTGTAGGGGTGGCGGACAGTCGCGCAAAAAGTCCCTTATTTTCTTTGGATGAGCGTGTCGCCATTACACGGGAGGCGCTCAAACCTTTTAACAATGTATCGGTAACTGGTTTTCGGGGACTGCTCATGGACTTTATTCAAACGCAGGGAGCGCAGATTGTCCTTCGCGGATTGCGTGCGGTTTCTGATTTTGAGTATGAATTCCAACTTGCCGGCATGAATCGTAACTTGTATCCCGACGTTGAAACACTATTTTTAACGCCAGCCGAAAAGTACACATTTATATCCGCGACGATGGTGAGGGAGATCGCCTTACTTGGTGGAGATGTCTCTACGTTTGTTAATCCGATTGTGCTCAAATATATTCAGAAAAAACTGAGTGTGTCCGGGAGGGATTAATGGCTCTGCTGATAACGGATGACTGTATTAACTGTGATGTGTGCGAGCCAGAATGTCCGAATGACGCGATTTATCAAGGCGAGGATATATACGAGATAGACGCTGATAAATGTACTGAATGTGTCGGCCATTTTGATAACCCGCAGTGTCAAGAGGTGTGTCCCGTTGACTGTATTCCTCTCAATCCAATGAGGGTTGAGAGCAAAGATGAGTTATTGCAAAAATATGAGCGGTTAATGAAGACGGTTCAGAGCCCCAGTTAAGTTATTTTTGGCATGTCGGGCAATAAAAAGATGATCGTTGTCCTAATGTGACGGTTTTAATTGATGTTTCGCAGATGTGGCATTTCTCGCCATCGCGCCCGTAAACCTTATATTCCTGTTGAAAATATCCGGTAGACCCATCTGTTAAATAGAAGTCTCTCAGACTACTACCTCCCGATTGGATGGCTTTTGTAAGAGTTTTTTTAATTGCCGTGACTAAAATGTGCAGCTTTGCTCGGCTAATTGAATTGGCGCGGCGCGTTGGGCGTATCCCGGCATGAAACAATGATTCGTTAGCATAGATATTACCCACTCCAGTAACCACTTGATTGTTCATGATCTGTAATTTGATTGAAGAGGATTTAGTACGTAACTTTTGATATAAAACATTTCCATCAAAGTCTTGGTCAAGTGGTTCTGGTCCGAGGTGTTTTATTAAGCGGTGAATTGCGGGACTTTGTCGTGTCCACAGTAAGGCGCCGAATTTACGAGGGTCGCGATAGCGAATTATGGTTCCGTTGGCTAAGTGAATGTCGTAGTGGTCGTGTTTTGTGGCGGAGTCGTTCGGGTAGTTGAGTACTCTTAGGCTGCCTGACATCCCGAGGTGAATGAGTAGCCAGCCGGCGCCACAGTCAATTATTATATATTTTGCTCTGCGATCAATTGATTTGACCGTAAGGCCCACTAACGTTGATTCGAGTTTTTCTGGAATCGGCCATCGAAGTTTTCGATTGCGAACGATAAACTTTTTTATGGACTGACCGACCAGGAAAGGTTCTATGCCTTGTTTGGTGATTTCAACTTCTGGTAATTCAGGCATTCGGCGCAGTTCTCACTTACAGTGTTCGTGCGACCTCATAGGGGTCAATCAATCTAAGGCCTGCATCGTGCCCGATTCTATAGGCAATAGTTTCGTCAGACCGGTGCAAGAGATAACCATCGCTATCTTTTTCTATCGAAACTACGACTTGTTTGCCGTTTTCGAAGGTAATTGATACCGATTCGTATATTCGAATCGGCGCCTTTTTGGTGACTTCTATTTTGGTTGCGGCTGTAGATCGCCATCCTGCAATCCATATTTTTATTTTGGAAGAAGCAATGGTCGATAGATTGTCATCTACAGCCATCACAGCCCATGACTGGTCCTCTTTACGTTCTGCGCGCCATGAGTTGGCTTTCAATAGAATTGGAATTTCTTCGGCCCCCAAAATTCTGCGATCAACCACCTTGATAGGATCGTGGGGCAAGTTGTACCCGTGATGTGTTTTAGTGAGGAAAGTGCGGCTGCCAACTTGAATATATTGCTCATTAGTAACGTCGTTTATGCTGCCAAATTTAATCGTTTCTTGGTCTAAATTTACGGTATATTGCGGCGGATTAAACCCGAGATTCTCAGGGGAATTTTTAATCTCGTTGATTATAAATGCATCGGTGAGGTCGAGAACAAGTTTGACAACTTCAGAATTTGCTCGTGCTCTAAAGGGTTTTGTAATCAACCATGTTTGTGAATTTCTCGTCATATCGATCTCAAAGTCCTTATTTTTTAGGATTGAGACGCGTGCGATTTGATCCGGATCCAGCATGACTAATCGATCGGGTGATGGAGATGATGGCTCTCGGTCCCAAAGGAGATAGGCGCCAAGGGAGCCCAGAACCAAGATGAGAAGAAAATTAATTAATAGTCGCGATCTCATGCCCTTCGCCTAAGCCACCAAATCAGCATCCCGGCAATTAATAACCCAATCGGACCTGCAAACAAAAAGCCCGTAACAATTAAAGAAATCGCAACAGGGGGTAGATTCAAGGACATATCAACACGCGATTTGGGCTCGATTGATATGAGTAGTTCATCACCCGAGATCCAATTGATGATATTGGTTACTAAATCAGCGTTTCCCAGTGACGCTAGGAACTCATTCGAAAATGCCCTGCCCGAGCCAACGATTACAACTCTTTGAACTTTATCTTTTATGCTTCTTTCAAGTGTGGCTGCAATCGTGATGGGGCCTTTTTTATCCTCTCCCTCTTGGAAGGTGGCATTTTTTAACCCCTGGGTTTCAATCCACCCTTGCGGTGCGACAGTGATTAATGGGGTGAAACGGTAGTCTTTGTTGTCGAACTCGAAAATGCCTCGAGCGTAAGGAAATACCGTATTCACGTTCATTAATTCAGTTACGGGATGATCGGCATAACTTTGGGCGAGGGAAAGGGCGACGGATCCGCTTCGAAGGCGGGCGCTAGGATCAACGACAACGCCAGTAGGTAGCGCAACACCAAGATGCTCGCTGATAGGATCTAATCCTGCTGTGGTTGCGTCGTCTATCATCCAAAGGAGGTTGCCGCCACCTTCGAGGTATCGTTTGATGCGGTTCACCTCACCAGGAAGCAACGTGACTGTTGGGGCGGCAATGATTAATACTGACTGGTTAGGTTCAAGGTCTTGTCCAGATGCGAAATTTAAGACATCAAGTTGAAAGCCGCGCGCTGAAAGTTTTTTGCCAAGGTCACTTAGATCTTTGCTCCCCTGGCGGGAGAAGTCCCCCTCGCCATGTCCGACTAAAGCTGTGATAACGCGTTGATTATTTCTCATCAGGCGAATGAGTAAGTTGGTTAAATCTTGTTCGTTCAACGTCTTGAGTTTTTCAGTTCGACCCTTCAGTTCAATGACTAATTCGCCGTTGACAGTAACTCCGGCCTTCTTGGCGGCGAATGGATCTTCTCTGGGGTTAATGAAGTTAAACTGAATATCATTTTTTTCCAGTTGATACGGTGTGAGAAAGTTGACAATAGGTTGGCGTAGATCACCCTCTGCGTCGGTAGTGACAAACGCAGTAATCGTAATGGGGCTATCGATTTTTTTGAGAGTCTCAATTGTTGCGGTAGACCTGTCTCTTATACACATCTCCGAGCCCACGAGACCTCTCTACAT
>CAJXPC010000161.1 GCA_913057845.1 uncultured Pseudomonadota bacterium | reverse complement strand
AGATGGAGCAGCGCTCGAGCTCAGCCAAGAAATATGGTTGCTGCACTCGTCCCTACGCAATAATTTATTTCGTTTGGCTGTAAATGATGCTAAACGTAAACTCTATGTACAGAAAATTAAGTTAGCGGAAGAGTTGGATGAGCTTATTGAGGTTAGATTTTCTCATGGCTTTGCGGACCGAGAGGCGTTAGATAAAAGACGGTTTGAGCTGGGACTATTTCGTGAGTTTGAACTGAATCTTGAAATAGAAAGGCTGGAGATTATTTACTTCATGGCCAGATTGATAGGCATGTCTGCGGCTGACTTCCAAAAACTTGATCTCGAGATGCCTGATTTTGATCAGACCTACACTATGGACGCCTTGGATTTTAAGAGTGCGGCGCTGCGCAATCGCATCGATTTACAAAAATCTCTCGTTGATTTCGGTATTGCCGATGTTGAATTGAAGCTGTCGCTTATCAATCAGTACCCTCAGATTTCGATAGTTCCGGGTTACTTTTGGGATCAGGGGGACAATATATGGAATTTCGCATTGGGATTGGTTTTGCCAAATCATGCTGATGCATTCGTTTTGCGGGCTGAGGCTTCAAGGTCGCTGGAACATCTGAAAGTTAAAGAGAAGCAAATTAATATTCTTTCTGAGGTTGATCAAAATCACGTGACTGTTCTGTCAACTGAAAAGAGTTTCCGACAGAGTCGCTTAAATTTGCGTCGAGCCCACGATATGTTTGCTGGCAAGGAGGCGGGGTTTAGTGCGGGAGATATCAGCCGAGTCGAACTCTACGATGCGCGTTTAAATTACCTTCAAATAGCAGAACGGTTTGTTGACAATAAATTTACCTATTTTTCTGCGGTCGCTGAACTTGAGGATTCGTGTCAAACTCCATTAGTTTTTAAGTATCGGGTCCCGATGGATATCAATAAACAGTAGAGGCATTGACTTGAATACGCGTCAATACAATTTGGTCATTGGTGGACTCACCCTTTTTATCGCCTTGCTGTTATTTGTCTTGGTGACATTTAATCGAGACGACTTCTTATTCAGCGATTCTGATTATGAAGAGGAGATAGAGACTAGGGATGCCACAGGTTACGAAGATGGCGTTTCGCTAGTCCGGCTAGCTCGTACGGATCAGGATGCATCCGGTATTGAAGTGACAGAGCTGGCAGTGATGCTTCATCAAGCTGAGTATCAACTGTTCGGAGAGATTCTCGATATCACTGGATTGTTAGAACTCAGAGAGCGTTTGATTACTCTTTCAAATGAGGATCGAGCTAAAGCTGTCGAAGAGGCCCATTTGGCAGACGCGTACAAGCGGGCTAGTCTGTTATTCGAAGATCGCCAAAATATTTCGCGACGTGAGTTAATGGAAAGTGAGTATCAGCTCAATGCGGTTAGAACGTATCGACTTAACTTGCGTAGGAATTTAGCGTCATTAAAGCATTCTGCGAACGCGACTTGGGGTGCTGAAGTTAGCGACTGGTTACTTGATGAGTATTCTCCAAATTTTAAAAGTTTGGTGACTCAACAATCGAGTCTTATACGGTTATTCGTAAGGAATATTTCTCTATCGGATAACGGAATTAGCACCGTTGATATTGCTCCAGTGGGCTTCCCAACGCGAAAAACATCTGCGCGTTATGTCTCGGAGGCCCCGAGCGCCCAATTGGGTACTGGGGCAGCGGATAAATTTTTTATGGCTGATGCGCAAATGCCAACCGGTACTCGCGTCATTGTTTCATTATCTGAAAATTCAGAAGGGGTCTCGGGTGTTTTTATCCCTGATGAGGCGGTTTTATGGCATTCAGGTAAACCATGGGTCTTCAAGCGGCTCAGTGACGGGGTTTTTGCTCGATTCGAAATTGAAGCCGATGTTGATTTGGGGTTAGGCTGGTTCGAGGTTAATGCGTTCGTGCCAGGAGATCAGATCGTTGTATCGGGCGCGCAACTTCTGTTGTCAGAGGAGTTGAAATATCAAATACGTAACGAGAATGAGGACTGAGGCTCATCTTTGGTGGTGGCAGGACTCTACTTCTATAGTGGTGGATGACGCCTCATGATTGCCGGAATCGTTCGTAATTCGATTAAGTATGCTGGGGTAGTTGTCACTCTTGCAATTACCGTTGTTAGCTATGGCTTGTATACCATTTCTAATGCTAACTTAGATGTTTTTCCAGAGTTTTCGCCAAGCCAAGTCGTCCTTCAAATAGAGGCTCAAGGGTATTCCTCCGAATTGGTTGAGAAGTTGGTAACGCAACCGATAGAAAATGCCTTAATGGGCATTCCGGAGCTGGAGAATATCCGCTCCCAGTCGATACCTGGATTGTCGGTTGTGACCGTGGTCTTTAAGGACGGCAGCGATGTCTATCTAAATAGACAGGTGGTTGGGGAGCGTATAGCCGGCCTAGCAAACGAAATGCCTCGGGGGGTGGAAGCGCCAACCATGACGCCTCTGACCTCTTCTGCCAGTACGGTTTTAGGCATTGGTGTGACCTCAGATAAGCGCTCCCTTTCTGATTTGAGGACTATAGTGGATTGGACCATACGCCCTCATTTATTGGCCGTGCCAGGGGTTGCTGAGGTTAATGTTTTCGGTGGCAATGTCGAGCAGTGGCAAATTCAGGTTGACCTTCAAAAATTAGAACAGGCAGATGTTTCATTTCAACACTTAATTGATGCTGCGCAATCTGCCACAGGTATGGTGGGTACGGGGTTTATTAAGACGCCTAATCAACATTTGAATATTCAAATGGACGGACAGCCGAGAGATTTAGATGATCTTGGACATTTGATTGTTGAGTCGCGTGCTGGAGTCAATATTCATCTCAGAGATTTGACCAAGGTTATTGCTGCTCCTGCGCCATCTATTGGTGCTGCGTCCATTGATGCGCAGGCGGGTGTTTTTTTAATGATACAAGGGCAGCTCGGCGCTAATACGTACGCGGTTACGCAAGACCTAGAGCGAGCCATATCAGAACTTGCTCCATTGATTAAGAGAGAAGAGATTACTCTTCACGAGAATCTTTTTAGGCCAGCAAACTTTATAGAAACAGCGGTTAAAAATGTTCGGCGTGACGTGCTGATCGGTTCAGCTCTCGTTATTAGCATTTTGTTTTTGTTCCTCTATAACGTGCGTACGGCAATTATATGTGCGGTAGCGATGCCAGTATCTTTGCTCTCCGCAGTGATTGTTCTAGACGCGCTCGATGTGGCGCTCAATGTAATGGTGATTGGTGGCTTGGCAATTGCACTTGGAGAGGTAGTGGATGATGCCATTATTGATACAGAGAATATCTTTCGACGGCTGCGATTAAATCAAATTTCAGGTAATAAAAAAAGAGTATCCGATGTGGTTTTGGAAGCCTCAGTAGAGGTGAGAAGTTCTGTCGTTTATGCCACCTTCATTGTTGTTTTGGCGTTTGTCCCACTGTTAACCCTATCAGGGATTGCGGGCAAACTGTTCGCGCCTCTTGGTCTCGCTTATATATTTGCCATATTGGCATCTTTGGTTACAGCGGTGACGCTGACCCCGGCATTGAGTTATTTGCTTTTGGGCGGACGCAGTTTATCCGCAGGCGATTCTCCAGCAGTCTCATTTCTTAGGCCTCGATATGAAAAGCTATTGATTTGGTTTGAGGGGAAATTCGTGCGTAACCTCACGGTGGTTATCGTTATCGTTATTTCAGGTATCAGCGTTTTCCCATTATTTTCTGGTGAGTTTATTCCTGCTTTGAAAGAGGGGCACTATATTGCTCATATGACTGCTGTCCCCGGCACATCAGAGCAAGAGTCGTTGAGAATTGGTAATCGAGTATCTGCGGTTTTAGGAAGAATTGACGGGGTCGAATCTGTGGCGCAGTGGGTGGGGCGCTCTAAAAATGGTGCAGATACCTTTGGAACGCACTATAGCGAGTTTGAGATAGAAATTGGAGCTATAGATGGCGATGAGCAGGAGCGAGTTCTTTTGGAAATACGGGAGGTGCTTGGTGGAGAAAAAGTAGGACATTTCCCGGGGTTAAGTTTTGGTGTTAATACATTTTTGACAGAGCGTATCGAAGAGACAGTCACGGGGTTTGCTGCCCCTTTCGTGGCTACGATTTATGGTGCTAATCTCGATAGGTTGGATCATGATGCGCGTCAGGTTGCTGCCACCTTAAATCAAGTCTATGGGTCAGAAGATGTTCAGATACAGGCACCTGCAGGTACGCCACAGCTTGATATCAGGCTGCGGCATGCCCGTTTGTCGGCATTGGGCCTGACTCCAGGCGAAGTGCTGCGGGTGGTCAGTGCGGCTTATGACGGTGAGGTTGTTGGACAGGTTAGGAGGGGAAATCGAGTTGTAGATATTGTCGTGATTCTTGAGGATGCCCTCAGGCAAGACGTACGCTCGTTATCTGACTTATTTGTCAAGAAAGTTGGCGATTCTGTCATTCGATTATCAGATGTCGCCAATATCAGTTTGGTTGGTGGTCGATATAAAATACTTCATTCGGATGGCCGTCGAGTACAAACTGTCACCGCAAAATTCTCTGGCCGAGATTTGGGCTCTTTTGAGCGCAGAGCGAAAGAGAAAGTTTTGTCCACTGTGGTGCTCTCGCCCGGAAATTATATTGTCTTTTCTGGGACTGCTGAATCTGAGCGGCAAGCAAAGACTGATTTAGTGGTTCATTCGTTGTTGGCCGGAATTGGGGTTTTTATATTCCTTTTTATTGCCTTTAATCAACTGCATAACCTGTCTCTTATACACATCTCCGAGCCCACGAGACCTCTCTACATCTC
>CAJXPC010000160.1 GCA_913057845.1 uncultured Pseudomonadota bacterium | reverse complement strand
AGATGTAGAGAGGTCTCGTGGGCTCGGAGATGTGTATAAGAGACAGCCATCAAATTTAAAAACCTAATACTCACTCAGTAGGCGAATAATAAGCTGCCAGATCATTGATATCCTGGTCACTCAAGTTAGATGCAATTGCCTGCATCGTTTTGTTGGCGCGATCACCATCTCGGTAAGCCTTCAGAGCAACAACAATGTAATCATAGCTCTGCCCGCCGATTTTAGGAACCGAATAAACCTTTGGAAAAGCAGTTTTAAAATCTACGATCCCGTGACAACCTTGACATTGAGCATTTATTTGCCGACCAGCCTCTGGATCACCAGCAGCGAACGCGGACGGCACCGCAAGAAGGATTATGAGCAATGATGTCCTGAAAAAATCCGTAATATTTTGCACGTTTGTATCCCTTGTAAAATTCCCAGCAAAACTTTATCGGATACCCCTCTGGGAGTCAATGGCTCCTTTATCCTCGGCTATCACTTATCATGCCGGACTTCCATAGACTCGGTAAAAATCGTGTCATGTGTATCTTCCACCAGCACCGACAAAGTGCCCGCGGTTTTCGGGAAAAAATAGAACTTAAATATGGGATTATCTGATAGTGAAAAATTAACATCCCCGGTCATAATTGGTTTTCTGTCGTATTCAACTGAAATCTTATCTATGAAACGCGCAGAATCTCCAGGCTCGAGGTCTGAAGCAAGTGTAGATTCATTGGGATGCTTGATTTGAAATTGGACCAAATTTGGCTCATTAAGTCTTAATTGGTCCTCCATACGAAAGCGCATTTTCCCGAGCAATGGGTCATCAGCATTCTTGCCAGATGGGGCCGAACAGCCTCCACTTACCTGCACCCAGCGCTGGTCCATATAAAGCTCCCCCGTGTTGGTTTCAACGATTGCCCGAATGAAGCTAAATTTCTCAAAACGTAAACGCGTTTCTAATTTAACCTTTCCCGCATCTGGATGAAAACGAAAAATACCTGCAGTGGGAATGGGATTGCGATCAATAATAAGATATAACGTTTCAATAAAAACATCATCAGTTTGATCCATTAACGCGTTAACCATAATCGGCACCGTCGAAGAATCATCCAACTTAGAATTAAGATATAGAGCGAGCACATCATTGCTCCCGTCCTTTATCTCACGATCGCCAAACATCAAATTTTTAATGACCAGCCATTCTGGAACGCTGGCATGATCTGGTTCAGGAAAAGGGGTAGCGCACGCCGTGTTCACGCATAAAAATGCCATAGTTATAAAGCATAGGCTCTTTTGAATAACACTAATCTTAGTCATCATTAATCTTCCCATTCCAAATCAGTATAGGTGGTTGTCACATTTCGGCGGTGATAAAGCTCGAAGTTAAACCAGCGGTTTTGGTCGCTCCATCCTATGGTATTTACTGCATCCATTAATGATACGCCCTCGTCGATGGCAGCCCTAACCTCTTTCATGAGAAGCCCGAGGTAGCGGCGCTGTTCGCCCACCAAGTCACGCCATGGTCTATCTAGGGGGCCGTGACCAACGACATAGTGCTTGATATCGAGAGATTGTAGCTCTTCTAAAACCTGATCGTATTGTCGAACATTTGAATCAAGTATTGGCACGTGTTTTGAAAAAACCAAGTCACCAGCCCAAAAAGTACCCGTCGTCACATCAGTAACCGTCACATCATTATCGGTATGCGCATAATCCCAAGCCTTAATCTCAATCACTCGACCACCCAGGTCAATAGTGAGCAATCTGTCCACGCCAGTTATCCGCGAGGGATCAATAATATGATTATCGATATGGTCAACGCCCAACTCCCGCTCCAGCATCTCTAGATAATATTTAGATCGTAGCCGTATTTGCTTGGGCAAACGATGATGGCCATAGACCGCTACGGTGGGATCTTGCGCGAACGCATTAAGTCCCAAAAGATGATCAGGATGAACATGCGTTATGATTACAGCGCATATAGGTAGATTTGTGACGCCGCGAATAGCCGCCTTCAACAATGACCCGACATGCAGAGAACTTCCCGTATCGATCACCGCGACACATTCTGAACCCACGATAAAACCGATATTCGCAACATCACCATGATTGTGCGTGCTTTGGGGAGGGAAGCTCCCTAAATGAACAAAATTTCCAGAAGTAATCTCTTGAACATGATAAACAGTAGAATCGACGACCTCATCAGCAATGACTACTCGATTAGTAAGTGAATATACAAGTAAAATTTGGAGTATCGAAATGAATATGCTTCTTGTTCGGCTCATCATTTATGAGTTCCTTGTTAATGAAAAAGGCTGCGGTTTTGCGTGAGATAAAAATCAACTGCTCAGAAAGAATTTGTAATAGGCCTTTTAGAAGACTACAGCATATCCTGCTGATAACAATAGTCATGTCAGCCTGCGTCGCTTCAGCCGAGAGGTTGAAAATTGACGACGGAGTATGGGTATTTTTAGGTGCTGGGCAAACTGTCAACATGGAGAATAAAGGAAGGATTGCTAACATAGGTTTCATAGAAACCTCTCAGAGTGGGATCTTCATCAATGCGGGAATTTCTCATAATCACGCGCAGCAAGTTTTAACGGAAATTAGTGATATATCGCATAAAAAAATTCTAGAAGCGATCGTAATTCAAGGTGATCGTAAATTTGCACTTGGTGCATCTAGTTTGAGAAAATCCGGAGTAACCACCTATGCTCACCCCAAAATAGCCATCCAAATGAACGAACGATGCGTTACTTGCATCAAACACTTAGAAGATACCTTGGGTAAAGAAATGAAATACACCCAAGTAGATACTCCAAGAAACATTGCCGAGATGGAACTTCTGGCACACTACCCCCTAAAAGACATAGCAATCATAGATCACGGTGATACCGTTTCACAAGGTGCCCTAATGATTTATCACATTCCATCTGGGATCCTATTTGCCGGGGATGTCGTCTTTAGTGGCATAGTCCCGAGCCTCAAAGAGGCGAACTTTGATAGCTGGAAAAAATCCCTTGAACTCCTTCAGGAGCTGCCGATTTCAGCAATCATTCCGGGAACCGGACCAATACTTACCAAATCCGCAATTGTTACTTCTATCTCTTACCTAGACGCGCTAGAAATCAATACACAAAACCTCTACAGCGACAACCAAGACCTATTAAGCGCTACTCAAAATGGCGGATTGTCTCAGTTTGAAGACTGGATTCTGTACAATGAGAACCACGCGAATAACGTCATGTATCGGTACCTTGAAATCGAAAAAAACGAACTATCGCTAGAAGATTAATTCAACGATAAAGAAACACTATAAAAGCGCTTAATGGGTATTATTACCTGGCTGAATTTAAACAACCTTTAACCAAACACCAAATAATTATGGGTAATCGACTGACGAAAATTTATACAAAAACCGGTGATGCTGGGTCAACCGGCCTAGGAGATGGCACACGAACCCTTAAATGCAGTGATCGCATTGAGGCCATCGGCACAGTCGACGAGCTAAACTGCATCATCGGCGTGCTGCTCTGCGAACCTCTTTCTAAAGAACTATCCGATTTTTTGACCAAAGTACAACATGAACTATTCAACCTTGGGAGCGAGCTCAGCGTTCCAGGCTATAGCGTAATGAAAGAAGAGGATATCCTAACAATCGAAAATAAACTCGACGGGATTAACAAAAATCTGCATCCATTAAAGGAATTCATATTACCGGGCGGTTCGCGCGCTGCTGCTCTATGTCACCATGCAAGGGCGGTTTGTCGTCGCGCAGAACGGTGTATCGTCCGCCTAGAACAACACGAGAGCATCTCGGAGCTTTCAAAAAAATATCTTAACCGGCTCTCTGACTACCTATTTGTCGCGTGTCGAGCGATCAACAAATCATTGAACGTGGAAGACGTTTATTGGTCAAGCCGAAGGACGCAAGAAGATTAGATAACTTTCCGACAGGAAGTTTTCTTACCTAGCTCTCTCTTAGCTGCATACATAATGTTTCCAGCCCATCTAAAAATCTTGGACCTGGACGCATCAAAAGGTTAGCATCACCCTCAACCGTAGGTATAAATGCTCCGAGATGGCGGCCTTTAATCGACTGAGGTTCTAATTCTTCAGACAGTGGGTTGCCCGTTAAATCCAAAATAGAATCAGCCCCCGACAAAACCACGGCCTCCATCGAAACAGCACCCGCCACAAATGGGTAGTTAGCTGCTACATTTACAGCTCCGCATAGCTGAAGTCCTTCATTAATGAGGTGTTTACGCCCTATCGTAAAAATAGGCTTATCCCAAATTTGGATGAAAATCTTCTTCTGATGGTCTCTCGATTGATGACGAGAAAGTTTTAAGATTCTTGCGAAAATAACACGTGCACTCTCAGTAGCAATCAATTCTGTTCCAAACAGACCACCAACCTCAATAATTTGCTGATGCAGATCAACCAGTCTATTCGAAGACAGTATGCGGACAGGAATACCCAGGCTTTGCAACTTCACGATATCTGCAGGCTTGGTACCTTCATCCCAACCCAGCACCATTGTGGGTTCTAGCGTAATCAGTTTCTCGAAATCTATCCCATTGACCCCACCAACAATCGGAATCTTTGTTGTAGAGGCCGGGTAATCTGTTCCTGAGATCACCCCGATTAGGTACTCACCTGCACCAGCGGCGATCACCACCTCTGCTAGATGTGGAGCGAGAGTTACGACGCGATGCTCTTTGTTAACAACTTCATCAGCCGCTGATGCTGGATTATAGCTATGCGGCCCAATTAGAATGGTCAACGTCGCACATACAAACCAAACATAGCGGAGTTGATGCGTAAATATCATCAATATTATTACCTGTCTCTTATACACATCTCCGAG
>CAJXPC010000159.1 GCA_913057845.1 uncultured Pseudomonadota bacterium | reverse complement strand
TCGTCGGCAGCGTCAGATGTGTATAAGAGACAGGTAAAGAGACTGCGTCTCTAACGTAACCAAATTCTTGATAAAACCCTTCAACCGAAGAATCTCATGACGCTCTTGACGAACCTTCAGATACGCCAAAAATCTTCGTTTCGAACTCCAGATAAAAGACAGGATTTTTAAGCCTAGATACAAGAAATAAATCAACACCAATTGCACGACAATAAACACAGCTAGTGACAATTCGACCTGATAGCCAAAGCCCCTGAACAAAACGAGACCATCGCTGTGCTTGGCGAAAGACACACAGGCAAACGCCAAAAAACCAATCATCACAAAAGACAGAAGTCGTCTCATATCAAAAACTCACCCAAACAGCCAAAAGATCGCGAAAAATGGACAGACAGGCAAATACCAAAACTCATCTTCATTGAGCTCCATCCTTATCCGCCTGAATAGCATTGAAGTAATTTTCAATCGCAGAGAGTGTCGATGTAAAGCTTGGGCCAGGAATATCCACCAAACTATTTAACTCGTTGATAAGACCCAATACAGCAGGTGTTTCTGGGTCATCAGGATCAAAATGAGTTTGCACATATCTTTTAATCCATCCCAGTTGTTGGCTCAGACGAATCATGTCGTTCGCGTCAAAAAGATACTCCATCTCTAACACTTTCAACCTAAACTTTTCAAGAACAAAATATCGTTCATCAAAGTCCGCATCTGGGCCATTCAATCGACGCACCTGAATGACCGACTTAATTTCCTTCCAAATATTCCTTAGTACAACCCAATCATTCGCCGCAACAGGACTATCACCCCTCAACACATCGGGCGAGGTACGCTCGCGATCGGTTAACTGAAGAAGATCCGTCAACTCCAACAATTGTAGCAACCCTTGATCAATACGATTCACGTCAAGTGTCTTTGCTTCCCTCAAAGACACCAAGTCCTGGCCTAAAGATTTAATGACTTCCTCACCATGCTTTCCGAACTTAACAGAGTCAGCGGATGCTCTCAGCTGAGACAAAATAGCCATGCTTCCTTTTTTCTGAACAGAATCCAACGGATACTTATGAATTCCTAAGATTAGGTCTCTCATGTGCCACACGAACAAAGATCCATCAGGGCTAGCAGTCATCGCAGTCGAGGACTCATAGCTGTCATTAAGTCGTTTGACCTCGAGGCCCAAGCGTTTTAATTCGCGAGATTGCCTTTCTGCTTTGGCACTCAAGTCCGGCACGCTATTCATAAAGTCGGATTGCAAACTCAAGCTATAGCCTTCCAATTCGAGTTTTCCTGCTGCAACCTGGGCACTTTGATTCACAATTTGATCTATGTACCAGACCCCAAATGGGATGCCTATGCACAAGTTACATATCCCAACAAT
Source organism: uncultured Pseudomonadota bacterium (assembly GCA_913057845.1). Classification (GTDB taxonomy): domain Bacteria; phylum Pseudomonadota; class Gammaproteobacteria; order Burkholderiales; family Eutrophovitaceae; genus Eutrophovita. Next base: position 3,518 of record CAJXPC010000159.1, on the reverse strand, counting down.
CACTGAAAACTTACCGAGCCAGCTGCTATTTTTTTTCTTCGACTCCTGGGGCAAGGAATCTCCAACATTAAGCGCACCATCGGCGTCAGTGGTTTTTGGTTCTGTATTCTGCTGATCGTCCACGCGAAACCCCTTCTACTGTCTTAAATCTAATGACAAAAACCAATCCTCAAGACTATGCATCATGGCCACCCCTGCATCTTGACAAACAAAAACGGTTGTCACCCCAAGAGCCAAAGCCTTTTCCGCAACCGCAGAGTGATTGACAAATAGAGGAGCGGATGTGAGCAACGCCTCCCGTCCCTTGAATTGAACAAAAATGTTACCTATCGACCTTCGGCTCGTAACTATCCAGCCATCAAGCCCCGCTTTCAATTGAGCCAGCACTTCCGTATCGATTGGATCTTGTATATCCGATCGGTAGTAACATGCATGCGTTTTGACTGTGGCTCCTTCATGCTCTAGTAAATGCTCTAAACGCCCACTACCACCTTCCGCAGTAACGACCAATACCGTAGACAAAGACAAGTCTAAGTTACCTCTCATTACTTTCACAAGTGAATCAGCGCCACCCTGCCCTTCTGGCGCAAAAACCAGCCTACCTTTGGCGTTAAGCTTGTCCGCTGTTGAGCGGCCCACAGCCGCGATCTGGATGCTTGGTTGGACCTTAAGCAACTCAGACACATTCTTCCAACCCATCTCAACTGACGTCGGGCTGACGAAAACAATGACATCGCATTCATCCAATGGGCTGACTGGATCAATTGGCAACTCTTGAACATCCAAACCGGGACAAAGTACAGCTCGACCTGCTCTCGCGCCTACTTGCTCCATGAGATATTCGCTTTGAAAGCGTGGTCTGCCAATCAATATCGTCTTATTTGCTAAAGATCTCATCTCCAGGGTTGCCATCTACTCAATCTCACTGAGCAACTCTCGAGCACCTAAGACCATCAATTCGTCAACTAATGTCTGACTGAGATGCAAGCCTCTGCCACTGAAATTATCCGTTCGTCCCTCTACTCTCAGACACCTCGACCCATCTGGCAACGCGACGAATGCGCTCATTTCTAAGCCGGTAGAAGAAAAACGCGCATAAGCACCCAATGGGGAGGCACAGGACCCCCCCAGTGATTGGGAAACGAAACGCTCCATTTCCACACATGTCCTGCTGGATTCATGATCTAACCTAGACAGTAACTGACGCACGTCTTGACGAGAGTCTAAGCATTCGATGCCCAAGGCCCCCTGGCCTACAGAAGGGATGCTGACATCAACAGGTAAATATTCCGCAATTCTCTCTCGAAGCCCAAGCCGCTCTAACCCAGCCGCCGCCAGGATGATTCCATCGAACTGTCCTTCATCTAGCTTTCGCAAACGCGTCTGAACATTTCCTCTAAGTGGATGCACGCTCAAGCCTTTAAATTGATTTCTTATTTGGCTCTCTCGCCTGTAGCTAGAGGTCCCAATCACCCCGCCTTCGGGAACATCACTGAGATGTTGATACTTAGATGAGACAAAAGCATCCCTGACATCTTCTCGATCTAAAATAGCTGGGATGCAAAATCGGCTCGGTAGATTAACAGGTACATCTTTCATAGAATGGACAGCAATATCTGCTCGCCCATCAAGCATGGCCTGCTCTAATTCTTTAATAAACAGCCCCTTACCGCCAATTTTAGCGAGCGATGTGTCCAGCTTTTGATCACCCTCGGTTGTCATGCCAAGAATCTCAACTTCTAGACCCGGCTCGGCTGTAGATAATAAATATTTGATTCTATTCGCTTGCCATAGCGCTAATTCACTCTCGCGAGTCGCAATAACCACTTTGTTCATTCGAGCTGCTTCCGGTTGGTCAAACAAAAAATCATGTTCTGTTTAATACACAGTATTGAGGCCAACGTTACAGGCCGCACCCTTGATTAGCCTTCGCTACCGTTTCTTGTAATGATACCTCACCAAGCACCCTTGCCTCACTCAGAAGTGCGGGATTTAAATTTTCGATATATGCTTACCTAGAAAGGCACTTCAAGTTTCGCAAACCAATTAAAATAAGTGCGCTAATTTAACGAAACGTGCGTGATAGCGATTTATGAGTAATAAAGATAAAAAAAGCAATCAAAACACTTGGTCTGGTCGATTTGACGAACCGGTAACCGAACTGGTTAAAAGGTTTACGGCCTCCGTTGGATTTGACTATCAACTTGCTGAATACGATATCGACGGCTCGCTCGCACATGCTGAGATGCTGTGTGAACAGGAAATAATTAGCGATACGGACCTTCATGATATTAAAAGAGGCCTGATCCAGATTAGAACCGAGATCCATAACGGCGACTTTAATTGGTCGCTCGACTACGAGGACGTGCACCTCAACATTGAGCACCGGCTCACCGAATTAATCGGGGACGCTGGTAAAAAGCTTCACACAGCACGATCAAGAAATGATCAAGTTGCGACTGACATAAGACTCTACGTCAGAGACCAAGTAGATTTAACCATTAAATTGATACATCAATTTCAATCGAATCTCCTCAATCTCGCAGAACAGCATGTCCAAACTGTCATGCCTGGTCTTACTCACCTACAGGTTGCTCAACCCATCTCCTTTGCGCATCATTTAATGGCCTATTTTGAGATGACCAAGCGTGATGCAGAACGATTTCATGATCTACGCAAAAGAGTAAATCGACTCCCTCTGGGCTCGGGGGCACTTGCTGGCACCACTTTTAAGATTGATCGATTGAGCGTTGCTAAAAAGCTTGGCTTTGATGGTGTGTGTGAAAATTCTTTAGACGCCGTATCCGATCGTGATTTCGCAATAGAGTTTTGTACCGCAGCGGCCCTACTGATGACACATCTATCGCGATTGTCTGAAGAACTCATTCTTTGGATGAGCCCACAGTTCAATTTTATTGAAATAGCAGATCGCTTTTGTACTGGTTCGTCAATGATGCCTCAAAAGAAAAATCCGGATGTCCCAGAGTTGGTTCGTGGGAAAACCGGTCGAGTCAATGGGCATGTCGTATCGCTACTCACCTTAATGAAAGGCCAACCACTTGCATACAACAAGGACAACCAAGAAGATAAAGAACCACTATTTGATACGGCGCAAACTATTCGTGACACACTTTTAGTCTATGCCGATATGCTGACAGGCATTACGGTGAACAAACAAGCCATGCGTGATGCAACTGCACGAGGGTTTGCAACAGCCACTGATCTCGCTGATCATCTCGTACGACAAGGTCTTCCCTTTAGGGAATCACACGAAGTTGTCGCGAAAGCAGTAAAGACGGCGAGTCAACAGAACATAGATATTACCGATTTAGCCATAGAGGAGCTTCAAGCCATATCGCCACTGATCAGCAAAGAAATGGTGGCGCTTCTATCGCCAGAGCAGGCTCTGGAGAGCCGTAACCATATTGGGGGCACTGGGTCGCAAGCCGTCATGTCCGCCATCTCAAACCTGTCTCTTATACACATCTCCGAGCCCACGAGACCTCTCTACATCTCGT
>CAJXPC010000158.1 GCA_913057845.1 uncultured Pseudomonadota bacterium | reverse complement strand
GAGATGTAGAGAGGTCTCGTGGGCTCGGAGATGTGTATAAGAGACAGGAATAGAACCTGCAAAATTTCGTTCTCTCTGTCGAGAGTTCGCTGGGCAGCAGATAGATCGGCAGAGAAAAGATTTCATTCGTCTTGGTGTGCTTGGGGATTGGGGAAATCCTTATAAAACGATGGGGTTTCAAGCTGAAGCGGATACGATCCGATCGCTGGCAAGTATTCAACAAAACGGATTCCTGCAAGAAGGCGCTAAGCCCGTCCATTGGTGTCTTGATTGTGGTTCGGCACTCGCTGATGCCGAGGTCGAATACGAGGACAAAAAATCTCCAGCGATAGATGTTGGTTTTTCTGTTTCAGACACAAAGGCTCTGGCTTCCGCACTTGGATTTACGCACATCTATGATCCTGTATTTGCCGTAATTTGGACAACTACTCCTTGGACATTGCCCGCAAATCAGGCAGTTGCTGTTGGCGCGGATATTGACTACTCGCTCGTTCGAATTTCGGATGGCTTGCTCATATTAGCGAGCGAACTAGTTGAATCCTGTGTTCAGAGATATGGCATTGAGGAGTTCGAGACTCTATGTAGTTTTAAAGGAGATAAGCTAGAGGGTATTTGGCTTCAACACCCTTTTTATAACCGACAGTCGTTAGTAATTACCGGAGACCACGTTACCTTAGATGCTGGAACTGGTTTGGTCCACACCGCCCCAGCTCATGGTGTTGAGGATTATGTGGCTGGTCTACGTTATGGCCTTGAGGTCGAGAATCCTGTTGGTGATGATGGCAAGTTCTATGCTTCGGTTCCGATTGTCGGAGGCATGTTGGTCTGGGACGCAAATAAAAAAATTATTGAGATTCTTCGTGAAAACCACAAGTTACTCCACGAGGTTTCATATAAACACAGTTATCCTGTGTGTTGGAGACATAAAACGCCAATTATCTTCAGGGCAACGAAGCAGTGGTTTATCGGACTCGACTGCGGTGAGGATTCTATTAGGAGTCGTGCGGCAAAGGCTATAGCTGAGACCTCTTTTTATCCCAGTTGGGGACGGGCTCGATTAGAGGGGATGATCAGTAACCGGCCTGATTGGTGTGTTTCCAGGCAAAGAAGCTGGGGGACACCTATGTCCTTAGTGGTGCACGCTGAGACGGGGGAGTTACACCCCGATACGCCAGCCCTCATGGAGGCAGTAGCCAAGCGGGTCGAGAGTAAAGGCATCGATGCGTGGTTCGAGCTTGACCTCGAGGAACTACTGGGCGAAGACGCAAAGAACTGGAAGAAAGTTAGAGATACGCTCGATGTCTGGTTTGACTCTGGGACCACACACAGCAGCGTTCTTGCGAGGCGTGAAGATTTGACAAAGCCGGCGGATTTGTATTTGGAAGGCTCTGACCAACATCGAGGTTGGTTTCAATCAAGTCTTCTAACGGGGTGTGCGATTGATGGTCGGGCTCCGTATAAGAGTCTACTTACTCATGGGTTTGTGGTGGATGGTAATGGACGAAAAATGTCTAAATCCATGGGTAATGTAATAGCGCCACAGAAGATCTCAGACACGCTAGGTGCTGATGTGCTGCGCCTCTGGGCCGCGGCAACAGATTACTCTGCGGAGTTAACGATATCTGATGAAATTCTAAAGAGGGTGGTAGAAAGTTATCGGCGGATCCGTAATACGCTGAGATTCTTACTCGCTAATCTCAGTGACTTTGACCCAAAGTTAGACAGGCTTGATCCTGCTGATTGGCTTGAGGTTGATCGTTATGCGGTACAAATGACTCAGCGATTGCAGCAGAACATTGAGCGTGATTATGAGCAGTATGAATTTCATCATGTAGTGCAAAAATTTCAAACGTTTTGTTCTGAAGATCTGGGTGGTTTCTACCTGGATATTCTTAAAGACCGACTTTATACAAGTGGTGAGAGTTCGTTTGAGCGGAAGGCAGCGCAGAATGCGATGTGGCACATCACAAATTCTTTACTCCGTTTGATGGCTCCGATCCTATCATTCACGGCTGATGAGGCCTGGCCTATTTTTATTCGGGATGATCAAGATTCAGTGTTGTTCCATGCCTGGTATAAGTTCCCAGACATAGATCAAGATTTGCTGTCGAAGTGGGATCATCTGAGGCGATTGCGGGCACTCGCACAGAAGAAATTAGAAGAGAAGCGTAGTGCTGGTGATATCGGTTCCTCGTTGCAGGCTGAAGTTAGTGTGACTGCTTTTGGACAAGACTACGATCTATTGAATTCCCTCAAGGATGACTCGCGTTATTTATTTCTGACATCATCGTTTAATTTGATAAAAGGTGATGCTCCTGACTTTTTTGTGGTTGCGGATAAGAGCTTGCATCAAAAATGCGAACGCTGCTGGCACTACCGGTCAGATGTGGGCTCTATCCCAGAACACGAAACTATTTGTGAGCGATGTGTCAGTAATTTATCTGGCGGTGGCGAGCAAAGATGTTATGTGTAGCGCATTGCGTTCGCTTGAGGTCAAACGTTTTGTCAGGTGGTTGTTGTTGGCACTCGTACTCGTGTGTATTGATCAACTGACGAAGCAGTTGATTGTCCGAACCGTAGGTCCTTTCGACGTAAAGCAGATACTTCCCTTTTTTGCGATTGTGTTTGCAATGAATCCGGGTGCGGCTTTTAGTCTTCTGGCGGATGCAGGAGGATGGCAAAGATGGTTCTTCTCTGTTATTGCGATTGTAGCTGTGGGTTTTTTGTTAGTTATGTTGTATCGAAATAGCAAAGACCGATTATTATCGTTTGGATTCGTTTTAATATTATCGGGTGCTCTTGGTAATTTAATTGATCGAATCATGCTTGGTGCAGTTATTGATTTCATCTTGATTCATTGGCGTGATTTCCGTTGGCCTGCATTTAACGTGGCAGATTCTTGTATTTCCATAGGCGCAGGTATTTTGCTGTTTGATGGTTTTTTTCGGAAACGGAGTGAGGAGCATAAATCCCTATCATGACTACTACCCCACCAGTTGCTGAGTTGCATTTAGCGAACCCGCGTGGTTTTTGCGCGGGGGTCGATCGGGCAATCGAGATTGTTGAGCGAGCTATCAACCAGTACGGCGCCCCAATTTATGTCAAACATGAGGTTGTTCATAACAAGCATGTTGTGGATGATTTGAAGTCTAAAGGTGCCATATTTATCGAGGATTTGAATGACGTGCCAGAGGGGCACACCCTGATTTACAGTGCGCACGGTGTATCGTTACAGGTACGCATGGATGCGAAGAAGAGAAAACTGAGGGTTTTTGATGCTACGTGTCCTTTAGTATCGAAAGTTCATGCCGAAGTGGTTCGAAGTCGTAAAAAAGGCCTTGAGGTCATTATGATTGGTCATAAAGGCCACCCAGAGGTTGAGGGGACTATGGGACAGGCTTCAAGCGGCATTTATTTGGTTGAAAATATCGATGATGTACACAGCCTTGCCGTGAAAGATCCCGGTCAATTGGCTTATGTGACTCAAACAACACTCAGTGTGGATGATGCTTCTAAGATTGTTGAATCGCTTGTGGCCAGGTATCCAAAGATAAAGATCCCTCATAAAGAGGATATCTGTTATGCCACGCAAAATCGCCAAGATGCAGTCAAATCGCTCGCGGAGCATTGTGATCTGATTATTGTCGTCGGTTCATCTAATAGCTCTAACTCGAATCGACTCAGAGAAGTGGCAGAAACCAAGGGTGTTCGAGCATTTTTGGTCGACAATGAAGCTGACTTGGAGCCAGACTGGTTAAATGGGGTAGCCAGAGTAGGAGTAACTGCAGGAGCCTCCGCTCCTGAGTTGCTGGTTTCTGCTGTTGTTGAGCGCCTAAAAAAAATGGGTGTGATGGTGGTTAAGGAGTCTTCCGGCATTCAGGAGAAGGTGGTTTTCCATTTACCTGGCGCGCTAAAGAGAAAGGCATGAGAAATTCTGGTATCTTGAAATTTAACACCATAAATATGTGACGATACTTCGTGATGGAACCAACGACAGCCATGCCAGATTTAATCGATCAATTAAGGGGTTGCGGCATTACGCCTACCAAGCAACGCATAACTATTGCTGATGTTCTTTTTCAAAAGAAACAGCATGTGAGTGCTGACCAGCTGCTAGAGATAGTTAGGCGAGAGGACGCTACCGTTTCTCGAGCAACTGTCTACAACACGCTTAATTTATTTTTGAATAAGAAGTTGATTAAGGCATTAATCATCGATAAGTCGAAGGTTGTCTACGATACAAACACTTCTATTCATCATCACATCTACAACGTTGAGACGGGAGAGTTGACAGACGTAAGTCCTGAAGATCTTGGGCTTTCAGAATTGCCGCAGCTCCCCTCTGGATTTGAGGTAGAAGGTACAGATGTCGTTATTCGTGTCCGTCGGACGCATTCAACCTAGCAATATTACATAACTTATAGCTTGTCTTTGTTTCGGGCGAACGTCCGGAGTGATATCTATTAAATTGAAAGGAATTAATGTGAATTACGAAAATATATTAGTTGAGAAGCGAGGTAATGTCGCACTCATTACACTGAATCGACCGAAAGCATTGAATGCTTTATCACCTGACCTCATGCGTGAATTGTCCTCGGCTGTCGATGTGTTGGAGCCAGATACAAATGTGGGATGCCTAGTCGTTACCGGCAGTGACAAAGCTTTTGCGGCAGGGGCAGATATTAAAGAGATGAAGACAAAGAGTTACATGGATGTCTATATGTCTGATTTTATTACTGCCGAATGGGAGCGTATTGCTCGGTGCCGGAAGCCGGTTATTGCAGCTGTGGCAGGTTATGCTTTGGGAGGCGGATGTGAGCTCGCCATGATGTGTGATTTTATTTTGGCTGCGGAAAATGCCAAATCTGTCTCTTATACACATCTGACGCTGCCGACGAATAGAGAGG
>CAJXPC010000157.1 GCA_913057845.1 uncultured Pseudomonadota bacterium | reverse complement strand
TCGATGGACGGACGGGGCATTGTTCGACCAAACTGTGCGACATATTCTTGGCTCGGCTGGCGATCAGTTGGACAAGGATTTTGCAGAGGATCGTGGACGTTTATACCTCGGAGAGGATTGGACTGTAGAGTTGAAACAGGCAAACGCTACGCTACCTCATCTGGCTTCACAAATGCGCGCACCGCTGTCATGGCTTAACGCGCAATTATCTGACGGGCGGCGATTCTTACTCGGTTCGCAGCCCGCGGCGATCGATGCACAGTTCTACTATCTGGTTTGGTTCTTGCGCGGCCGATGGGCAGGCGGCCCTTCATTTCTGGCCGAATTCAAGGACCTCGTCCGATGGGAGGGAAATATTCAGGGCATCGGCCACGGTACTGCTATCGACATGGAGCCACTTGATGCCATATCGCGGGCACGGGTTCAGGAGCCTGCTGCTGCTGCGGGTGTCGCCGCCCATGACCCTCAGGAGCTCTCGGTAGGGCAATCGATAACGGTTCAACCTGACGTGAATGGCGGCGAACAACCTGTCGCAGGGAAGTTACGTTACGCCGATGCAGAGACAGTCGTGATAGAACGTTTCACCGAAGATGTAGGCACTGTGTGCGTCCATTTTCCACGATTCGGTTACCGGATAGGATTGATGTAATGAGTTACGTCTCTCAAAGTCAAAAAATGTTGATACGTCAGTCAATAAAAGAAAAACGCTAATCGATGATTAATCTCGACGCAATGGAAAGTGCATGGAACTCATTTGCGACAAGAGGTATGGAATGATATGGCAGGGCGTTTTGTGTAACTAATGACTCGTATAAAAACAAAATGGTTTCGCAATACGAACTAACATAGTTGGAAATGGGGATACTACAAATACTGCGCATAAGGGTTTTAGTGTGGATGTGACTGGTCCTAATCGATATAAAGGAGCCATGTTTCGGCAGTGACTCGAAGATAGGGACCGATTCATGAGATAAAAAGCATATATAGATGAATATAAATCGCCTCTTTATCCGATATTTGATCCTTGTTTTATGCCTAGGTATGTCTTCATTATCCTTCGCGGCGGAGACGATTGGTGTTTTAACAGTCGTTATCGGTACGGTGTCTATTGAGCGGGAGGGTTCATCGATTGCTGCGGAATTAAACTCAAAGCTATATGAGGATGATGTGATCGCCACGGGGGGTAGGAGTCGCGCGAAGGTATATTTACTTGATCAAACTGCGATTTATATCAGTCAGAATGCTGAGTTGACACTGGATAAATTTGTTTATAGTGGGGATGAGGACTCGGTCTCTCTTAAGGTGACGAAAGGTACGTTCCGGTTTATATCTGGACAGGTAGCGAAGAAGACCCCGGAGAAAGTAAATATTGAGACACCGGTTGCAACGATTGGTATTCGAGGCACGGAGTTCCTTGGTCATATTCATGAAGTTGAGTCAGTTTTCCACTTATTTAATGGGAAGATTGAGGTGGCTAATGATATTTACACGCAGCATATTGTTGTGCCTGGGCATCATGTCACGATAGATCCGGCGGGACTAATAAGTACGCCTGTGAAGTTGTCAGATGAAAAATTAAACGTGCTGGTTGATAGGGTGTCTCACCATAAGTCAGCGCTGGATAACGATGTTCCTGAGAGCTCTCGAGAGAAAGATGAGGGAGAACACGAAGAAGACGACTAAAAGACCTTGTCCTTGTTAATAGATTATCAACTTGACATAATATACATTATACGCAATGTGGAATATATGTGGATAATCGCCATATACTCTAAAATGTGGACTAATGAGTTTGCCAGGTATATAAATAGCAGTATGCCGCGCGCCAAATAATATAAATTTAACTCATATAAATAGAGACTTAACAGAAAAACTTAATAACTAACATCCATATACAATGATCACTAAGCTACTCATCGCCATCACGCTAACTTCGATAATGAGCATTCCGACAAGTAATGCACAAAATGCGTATTGTAAATTAACCGTTAATGGCGGAATCGGTATCAATGGACCTTGTGAGCTGGATACTGAAACGGGTGAATTTACAGACGGTTTATTAAAGACGGCTTGTAGATCCGGCATGGAAACTTGCAATCCACAAGATCTAGAGGTTATTCGGGGTGGCTCCTTTGGTCATATCGTGCCTAAAGACGGAATGTGGGAGTTTTGCTGGAATGAAGGCGGTTACACAACAATTAACGAATGCTTCCAAGGTCTTAAGCAAGACCGGAGCTGTTGGTCAATTCCGGATGAGGTCGTTTTTTGTATCAATCATTAACGTATCAAGTTTAGGGTGCTACGGCAACATCTCCCACAGATGGGTGCCCTACTTTGTTGTAACGAGTTCAAACACATCACCACGAATAACGTCCAGATCGTCCAGATGCTCACTTAATCCCAAGACGCAAGGGAATGGTAAGTACACGAAAGATGCATGAAACAATTGATCTTTTGGTTCCTGCCACCAGTCAACCTATTCGTTAAGGATTAACGACTGTCGTTCCTACTGTGGGTTGTCCGAGTTCTGCTGCATTCGTGACTGCGGCGCTGGAGCTTGCGTTTGCGAGTGTTCCTGATACGGAGACGGTGCCCACTTGGGTGGCGGTAAATCCACTGGTGGTGGGTGTGTTCGCGTGTGATGAGGCTTGTATCGTGACGTTTGCGCTGACATCGACACTCGCATTGTTCAGTATGGTGACTACGTCGTTCGCATCAGGGAGCAGTACATTCGTTGCGCCTAAATCTTTGGTTGAGAAGGCGAAGGTGCTTGGGTTTTGGATATTAACTAAATCGGCTGCTGCTCGATCACTGAATGTAACGGCGTAGGTGCCGCTTGTATCGGTTCCAAGAACAGGCACATTGGTGAATGTACCGTTTGATTGCACGGTAGCTGCTTGTGTGTTGGTGTTGTAGCTGACGAAGAAACGATTCACGTCGAGGCATTGTGAACCACTACATACTTGTGAGATCCCGCTTAGGTCAGGATCCCAGGTCAGAATGCCATCGCCTACGAGTGCGAAGTAAGCTTCCCAGGTGTCCACTACGGTATTCACGCTTGCACTGAATGCCTGAACATTCGATGTGAAAATATTAGCGTTCAGTGTCGCAACATCATTAACATTGATTTGTTGTTGTGTCGTCGAGAACGAACCACCACTGTTAGTTACTATTTGAACGAGGTAGAGATTGTCGCCATTTCGATCCAGAGGTGTTTCGAAGTCAGGCGGATTTATGAAAGTAATTTCTCCAGTGTTTGGGTCGAGATCAAATAAATTCTGATCATCAAGTGTGGCTGTATTCGTATCAAATGCGAAGGCCAAGCCGGTCTCAGATCCGGACGTTATCTGCAGATCCGAAGGATCATTTTCATTGATCGTAAGCGCATCGAGTGGTCGCTCAACCGAATCATTTTGCACTGTCAGGCTAACGGCAACAGTCCTATCAAACACGCCATCAGAAAACGCTAAATTAATCACATAGTTGTTATCACTATTTCTATCCTGTGGGTTTTCAAAATCGAACGATTGTATCGGCGTCAAGAAAAAACAACCTTCTCCATCAGAGTTAAGACAATTCGATGTTCTATTAGCCGATAAGGTGAACAAAGCCCGATCATCGGTGCCATCGGTGGACGGATCTAATGTAACGGTTACAAAATCGGCGTCAAAATCGCCAAAGTTTGCTGAAAAAGGGTTGAGCGAGTTCTCCTGCGCGAAACTTTCCACTACAGACACAAGAATTGGTGCTTTATTTTCGTCTCCAGTCACAGTTGGTCGACCAATTTCAGCAAAGAGCTCTACCCCAGACACTGAAACGCCCAGCCCACTGGTACCATCCAGCCTCAACTGCGCAGAGGTTACGGTATTAAACCCATCCCGGAGACCCTGGTTAAATCCCGCTCCAACAGTCAGCGTAACATTACTAGCAATCAAAGAGCCTTCGGAATCAAAAATGTTGACACTGTCATCAGCGTCTGGAGTAGCCGAACCAGCTAGCGATGCTCCGGATGTAAAGGAAAATGTTCCTGGAGTCGACCCTTGAACAAACTTGTCAATATTGTGATTTGAGAAATTGACATTGAAAGTTCCGTTTGTTTCAGTGCCACTCACAACAAGTCCAGTAAATGAGCCACCGGCGGCCAAGCTTACGTTATCCGTATTTGTGCTGTAGGACAAGAAAAAACTGTCTAGCTTTAAACAAGCACCAGAGGAGCTGTCACATACCGAGCTAAAACTACTTGTGTCTCTATCCCAGGTGAAATTTCCATCCTGCGCGATAACAAAAAAATCTGCCCAATCAGTGAATAGTGCTGGATTTAACGAGGCAACGAGTTGAACCGCCGAATCGACTCCATCCATACCTGGAGCCCCTAGATTTTCAACCCTAATATTTTTTTGGCCACGCAACGTACTGACAGAATCGGAAACCAATAAATTGAAGATGTAAGTGTTGTCGTTATTTAAATCCAGCGGGGCTTCAAAATCTGGTGCATTTATAAACCGAAATTCTCCAGTACTGCTGTTTAATTCGAAAAGAGCTCTATCGTCTGTGCCGTCAAACGCAGGATCAAAAGAAAACAAAGCTGAGCCAGTAACATTCGAAAGGGTAATGAAGGTTGAATTAGCGGTGTTTTCAGGTACCGTAAAAGTGGTACCACTTCCAAACGCTAATGCTGAAACATCAATATCCAAGCGTGGTGCATCATCAAGAGCTACAAACTCTCTGATCTGGAAAAAAATCTGGTCTGTAATGCCGACGGACTCTAACCTTGCGGCAGCGTCAAATAGATTAATATTTTTTAGGGAATCATTTCTTGCTAGATTGGATTCTAATTCCCCTCCACTCACAGCGTATCTTTTATCTCCAAACCCTTGGTTATATCTGTCTCTTATACACATCTGACGCTGCCGACGAATAGAGAGGTGTAGA
>CAJXPC010000156.1 GCA_913057845.1 uncultured Pseudomonadota bacterium | reverse complement strand
CGAGATGTAGAGAGGTCTCGTGGGCTCGGAGATGTGTATAAGAGACAGCTCTAGAGGACAACTCAGGACTAACAATGACAATATCTGCCTTGATATACGCATTTTCTGTTTCAACAACAGCCCCACCGTGCGCGTATAAGTACATCCCTGTAATTGCTGCAAAAACCGGTAGCACGACAATAAAAAAGGAACGTACAAACCAGAGTAAGGCCACATAAATATTTTTTTCCGACATCTTCATTTTGAAACTGACTCCTTATCTTCATCCGAAGGACCACCATGACTCGGCGCTCGACTTTCTAACGAGGCTAGGTTCAATTTGAGTTTCAAAAGTGTATCTACAAACTGTTCCTGCTCATCTTTCGAAATTCCAGCTAAAGCCTCGTGCCTTAAATCTGCGGCAGCTGCGCGCATGGCCTTCATTGCAGGGCCTACCTCCTGGGTAAGGAGCACACGTTTCGCACGACGGTCTTGTAGGTCATCTTCTCGGGTAACCCAACCACTGGCTTCCATCCTGTCTAGCAACCGACCTAAGGACGGCTTATCCAGCTCAAGGGTTTGGGCGAGTTCGGATTGCGTCACTCCATCCTTTCGATAAAGATGCGTCAAAACCCACCATTGTGATCGTGTGAGACCCAGAGTCTTCATTCTGCGGTCATACGTTTGACGCATTAGTCGCGCCACGTCATGCACAATAAATCCAAAATTTCTTGATACATCTTCGCGCAACAATATTAAGCCCTCCTCGTAAGTGGGACATTCTATAATTATTGATTGTCTAAACAACTATATGCATAGCAACTATATGTTGGGCAATTATAATGGCAATTATCATTCCCCGCAGGAATTTGGGCTATCCAGTTACTCGGCGAGATATACAAGACCACAGCCACAAATACCGCAGCTTCCCCATTGGGCTATTTTGGACCGGTTAATAGATCTATAATTGAGTCTAGACGATCCCAACCCAATCATTGACGAAGGACATCGAGATGAAAATAGTTTTCGCAATCGCGTTCTCGCTACTGACCCTGTTCAGCAGCAATACTCAAGCCCAAACACCCGCGCCAACTGATGCTGAGGTTTACCTGATCTCCCCACTTGACGGAGAAACTGTCACAAGTCCCGTTATCGTGAAGTTCGGATTACGCGGAATGGGTGTCGCTCCAGCTGGCATGGACAAGGCAAATACAGGTCATCATCACCTGATTATCGATCACGATTTACCCGCCTTAGATAAACCCATACCTATGGACAGCAATCATAAACATTTTGGCGGCGGGCAGACAGAAACCTCTATTGCATTAAGCCCAGGTAAGCATACATTGCAGCTCATAATGGGAGATAAAACACACATCCCTCATACGCCACCCGTTATCTCTGAAAAGGTTACCATTACAGTCAAGTAGATAGAAAGAAAAAAGGTCGCTCTAGCACGTTAAGGTCACCCACGCATTCCCATCACCATTTAATAGGTAAGCCTTATGTCCAAAACCGTTGATTACTTTTTGTCCCCTATGTCTCCTTGGGCCTATTTAGGGCACGAACGCCTTCATACCCTAGCTACTGAGCATAGCGCGGTCATCAATGTAATCCCCCTTGATCCTGCAAAACTATTTGCAGCCACTGGAGGCGTACCCGTAGCCAAACGGCCGATACAACGTCAAAAATATAGACTATCGGAACTGAAAAGATGGAAATTATTTCTTCAATCACCAATCATCATTGAACCGGAGTACTTCCCCTATAATCCCAGCCTGGTATCTTTGGTTGTTGTTGCCGTGGTTAATGCCTACGGGTCGGAAAAGGCAATGGAAGTGACCTTAAACTTAATGAAAGGCTGTTGGGTAGAAAATCTAAATATGGCATCACGAGATGAAGTCAAAAAGTCTATTGAAAAGAGCGGTTTAAGTGGCGATGAATTGATTGAGTTGGCCGCTAAAGATGAAACTTCAAAAGGTTTAGAACTTAACACCCAAAAGGCAATTGATAGTGGCGTCTTTGGCGCACCAACATACTTGATTGAAGGTGATGTATTCTGGGGGCAAGACCGACTAGATTTTGTTAAACGAAGTCTAGAAAGTTAAACTTTACTGGCTGAAAAACCATGGTCGCTTAAGGCCAAAATAACGTCCTCTACGTGTTGATGATCTCGCGTTTTGAGTGAAAATTCGACGTTGACATGCTGAATTGGCAGCAAGGTGAATGCACGTTGAAAATGCACCTCATCAATGTTCGCATTGCATTCACCGAAAATACGCGAGACCTCAGAGAGTGATCCAGGCATATCCGTCATTTGAACATTGAGACGCACCAAACGCCCCGCCTTAACCATGCCTTTATCAATAATGGCGGTTAGCGTCAATGGATCTACGTTGCCACCGCAAAGAATTAACCCTACTTTTTTCCCTTGGAATAACTCTGTATTTTTTTTGAGCGCTGCTAAACCAATAGCACCAGCTCCTTCTACAAGAGTTTTCTCAATCTCTAACAAAAGTATCATGGCTTCTTCGATCTCATCCTCTTCAACGAGAAAAATATCATCTACAAGCTCTGCAACAATTTTAGAAGTCAGCTTCCCTGGTTCTTTAACAGCGATCCCGTCAGCGATCGTGACTGAACCAAAGGTGGGAGGGACACCTTTAATCCGTGCATACATAGAATTAAAGTGTGCCGACTCTACACCATAAATTTCTATATTGGGATTAATTGCCTTAGCTGCAGTTGCGATGCCGGCAATGAGCCCACCTCCACCGATTGGAACAAGAATGGCATCTAAATCAGGCATTATGTCTAACATCTCCAATGCAATTGTTCCCTGCCCGGCAATTACTTTAGCATCGTCGTAAGGGTGAATAAATAGTAACCCCTCACGCTTGGCAAGCTCTAGCGCATATTCTCTTGCCTCATCAAAGTTATCTCCATGCAGCAAGACTTCCGCCCCCAACGCGCGTGTATGCGTAACCTTAACCTGAGGGGCAACCCGAGGCATGACGATAACGGATCGAATTCCGCACCTGGTTGCGTGATAGGCCAACCCTTGAGCATGGTTTCCAGCAGAAGCAGCGATAACCCCCTTCAGACACTCCTCCGGGCTCAGCGATAAAATACGATTAAGGGCGCCACGCTCTTTAAACGATGCCGTGAACTGGTGGTTCTCAAACTTCAAATACACTTGGCACGAAAGTAAGCTCGATAAGGTGATCGACTGAACAA
This sequence comes from uncultured Pseudomonadota bacterium, assembly GCA_913057845.1. Taxonomy (GTDB): domain Bacteria; phylum Pseudomonadota; class Gammaproteobacteria; order Burkholderiales; family Eutrophovitaceae; genus Eutrophovita. The sequence goes on along the minus strand of CAJXPC010000156.1, from coordinate 1,834 downwards.
ATTGTGTATCTTTGATACACGAAGTAATGTCTTGACGAGCCTGCTGAATATCTTTGAATAATTGATTCATTAATTAGAGCGGATTAAGTAATAGCTGGCAACGACTATAATAACTAAGTATTTATCTCACGTACCACAAACATTTCTCTGTTTATCCGTCACAATATGTTTTTAGGTGAATTTGTCTTTCTTGATTTAGAAACAACTGGGGCCACGGTTGACGCAGATCGTATAACTGAAATCGGTCTTATATCAGTCAAAGATGGAGTGTATCAAGACGAATGGCAAACACTGATAAACCCGCAAAGAAAAATCCCTTTCAACATCCAGATGATCACGGGAATCGACGACCCAATGGTCGAAAATGCACCTACCTTTAGTGATATTTATGAAAGTTTGTTTGCGCGTTTAGATGGGAAGATCTTAGTCGCACATAATGTTCGCTTTGATTACGCTTTTCTTAGAAAAGAGTTTAAATCTAACGGAATTAAATATTCTCCGAGCTTGCTTTGCACAGTCAAACTCTCTCGCCTCCTCTACCCAGAAGAAAGGAAGCACGGATTAGATAGCATCATCAAAAGACTTTCGTTGGCTTGCGGAACCCGTCATCGAGCAATGACTGACACCCAAGCAATCTGGGACTTTGCACAGCACGTCCAAAAAAACTTTGAATCTTCTCTAATTTCCACTTCGATAGAAAAGCTAATCAAGGGATCCTCGCTTCCTAAAGGAATCGACAAAGAAATGGTTGACGCCATTCCCTCTTGCCCCGGCGTTTATATCTTCAAAGGTGAAAATGGATGCATCCTATATGTTGGAAAGAGCAAGAACTTACGTGTCCGAATCAACTCTCATTTCAGCGGAGATCACTCGAATAGAAAAGATCTCAAAATAAATCAAAACATAACCCAAATTGACTGGCACGAGTCAGCAGGTGAACTGGGCGCATTACTATTAGAGTCACAACTCGTTAAGTCGATGAGTCCGCTGTACAATCGAAAACTGCGACAAAAAAAAGATAGCTTTACAATTCATTGGGATCCGATTGATGGGCCAAAAAATCCTCATATCGCAGATCTATCAGAATTTAACAAGATCCCTTTTGGTTTCATTTACGGTATTTTTGATAGCAAAAAATCAGCTCTAAAGACGCTTAGAGATCTATCAAAAACCTATAACCTTTGTTTAAAAACATTAGGCATAGAGCCTGGGGAAGGACCTTGTTTTTCGCATCAATTAGGAGTTTGCATGGGTGCTTGCATTGAAAAGGAATCGGCACTCAATCACGCCATGCGACTATCACTGGCCCTAAATAAGTTTTTAATTCCAACCTGGCCTTTTAACGGTGAGGTGCTTTTAATTGAGCATAGCGAAAGAAGCGGACTCGTAGAAAAACATAGGGTTAAGAATTGGGCTTACCTTGAATACCAAGTTACAGGAAAAAAATCGAGTAGTGAATATCACCTATTGCCGTCAAAAGAGTTCGACTATGATACGTTTCAGATCTTACGTAAATTGATAGAAAAGCCAATAAATCACATCACCATCATTCCACAAATTTAGAGTTCCGCACCGAATCCTCTTTCAAAAAATCTAACAATGCCTTATTGAATTGTTGAGGTTGCTCCAAATTTGATAAGTGAGATGCTCCCTCAATAACCGTGAGACTTGACCCAGGAGCCGCATCTTGAATCTCTTGTGACATAGACACGGGTGTCCCAACATCGGAGTCCCCAACAATAATTTTAATCGGCACTTGAATTTCTGCCAGACGATCTGTGCAATTTCTGTCTCTTATACACATCTCCGAGCCCACGAGACCTCTCTACATCTC
>CAJXPC010000155.1 GCA_913057845.1 uncultured Pseudomonadota bacterium | reverse complement strand
CTACACCTCTCTATTCGTCGGCAGCGTCAGATGTGTATAAGAGACAGATTTAGAACATACCGAATGTCTCAATTCCTAAATATTCAAGAAAACGGGCCCATCGTAACCTTGACGATGAATGAGCCAGAAACTCGTAATGCTCTGACGGGTAATACCGCGGCTGATGAGTTTGTCAGCATCTGCAATCAGATTGACTCAAATAAAAAAATTAAAGCCGTCATCATCACTGGAAATGGGACCGCATTTTCTGCTGGCGGCAACCTAAAAGATATGAAAAAAATGCTCGATGATGATCTATCGAGTGAACTCATTAGAGAAAGTTATCGTCAAGGCATTCAACGCATCCCATTGGCACTTTATAACCTTGAGGTTCCTACAATTGCCGCAGTCAACGGGCCAGCCATTGGTGCCGGATGTGATTTAGCCTGTATGTGCGATATGCGCATTGCGTCTCACAATGCAAGTTTTGCTGAGAGCTTTGTAAAAATCGGCATCATTCCGGGAGATGGTGGGGCGTGGTTCCTGCCTCGAGTTGTGGGTATGTCGAAAGCAGCAGAAATGAGCTTTACGGGCGATAGCGTTGATGCTGAAGAGGCCCTAAAAATTGGCCTAATTTCTCAATTAACAACCCCGGAAACACTACTTGCAGAAGCTAACTCGCTCGCTGAACGCATATCGGCAAATCCCAGTCTAGTCCTTAGAATGACTAAGAAGCTCTTAAGGGAGGGGCAAAGACAGGACTTAGCCAGCTTGCTCGAGCTTTCAGCCAATCTTCAATCCATTGCTCACAAAACCGCCGATCACCATGAGGCCGTGCATGCTTTTCTAGAAAAAAGAAAACCAAAATTTCAATAATCACTCGCTACGGAACAACCAGAGAATCAAGCTCAATACAATTAGCTCTTAGTTTTCTTGGACAGATAGGCTTCCATCGTTGTAGGATACTTGATCAATTTAAAATTGGAATTATTTCGGCTTCAAAGTAGACAGTCACCAAAAGCGACTAACGAATCTTTGCCAGCCAGTTATAACTATAAATAGAGGAAAACATCATGTCTGATTTCCGATTAGAGCATGCCAACATCCCATCTGAAAAACCCCATGATATGGCGAAATGGTACGCTGAAACTTTTGAATTATCAGCAGATCAACATGTGGTCAGAGGTGATGGGGTCTTAATAGCGTTCCAACAAGGCACCCCCATCAACCAACCTTCAATGCTTCATTTCGGATTTAAAGTCCGAAATATGGCCAAACTGCATGAATGGAGAGACCGGTTCGACAAGCCTCTCAAAATTGGCCCTGAATTCACATCCTTTCAAGTGCTCGACCCTGAAGGTAATTGTGTTGAGATCTACGCAGAGAATGCAAGCGTTTGATTTAGGCTAGCGCCACCAACCATTACGCTTACACTTCAATCAGTAGGTCGAAGGGGAAACTATGAAAATCGCAATATTAGGATGCGGGGCGATGGGCAGCGTCTACGCCGCACTATTGGCTGATGCAGGTCATGACGTGTGGGCAGTTGATTCATGGCAAGATCACGTCGCAGCGATCAAAAAAAATGGTTTACGCTTAGAGGGTGCATCTGGATCCAGAATCGTCAAACTAAATGCCACAACAGATACAACTGACGTTGGAGAGTGTGACCTAGTCATCATCGCGACCAAAGCAATGCATGTAGGGGCCGCCGCGCAGTCAGCCGTATCGTTGATGGGTGCTAACACAGCAGTACTCTCGATTCAAAATGGGTTGGGAGGTCCTGAAACCGCAGCGAAAATACTCGGATTTGAAAACGTAGCAGTTGGTGTCGTTGGCGGCTTCGGCGCGTCCATTAAAGAGCCAGGTTACGCCCACCACAATGGCTGGGAACTCGTTCGGCTGGGTGAATTTTCAGGGCCAGTGACCGATAGACTGCGAACAATTGCGGCAACGTGGGAGTCCGGCGGATTCCGCGTAGAGTGCTTTGATGATATTGACCAACTGATCTGGGAAAAACTAATCTGCAACGTGTGCTTCTCGGGGACTTGTGCGATAACCGGTCTCACTATCGGAGAGGTGATGGAAGATTCAGACGCATGGATTTGCGCATCGAATTGTGCGCGGGAAGCTCATAACGTTGCCGTGGCCAAAAACATTAATGTTCGAATCGATGACCCTATCGATTACGTTAAAAATTTCGGCTCAAAAATACCAAACGCCAAACCTTCGATGCTGCTCGATCACTTATCTGGTCGTATGTCTGAAATTGATGCCATTAACGGTGCGATACCGAATGTTGGACTAGAAGTAAGTGTCGAAACGCCATTTAATGCAGCGATCAGCGCTCTAGTAAGAAATAAAGAAAAACAAATGGGTGTCCGTTAAAAGTCATTCAAGATAATTAAAACAGGAGATGGGAATGGAACAATTCAAGATGTACATTGATGGTGATTTTGTCGAGGCGGCTTCAGGCGAATGGTTTGATAGCTTTGATCCTTTCACTGGAAAAGTTTGGTCGCAGGTGGCTGCAGGTGGCCCAGCAGATGTGGATCGAGCTGTACAGGCAGCACATAAAGCATTTACCAGCGGTCCCTGGTCAGAGTTGACCGCGAGTCAGCGTGGCATGCTGGTTCATAGACTCGGTGATCTGATCGCTAGGGACGCCCAAAAACTTGCAGAAATGGAAGTGCAAGACAACGGAAAATTACTCGCAGAAATGCAAGGTCAAGTTAATTACGTCCCTCAGTGGTTTTATTACTTTGGCGGCCTAGCCGATAAGATTGAAGGCTCAGTGATTCCTCTCGATAAGAAAGGTTACTTCAACTTCACACGCCATGAACCTCTTGGCGTTGTAGCGGCAATCACCGCCTGGAATTCACCACTTTTGTTACTGGCATGGAAACTTGCGCCAGCGCTAGCGGCCGGATGCACGGTCGTAATCAAGCCCTCAGAGTTTACATCGGCATCTACCTTAGAGTTTGTCAAACTCATTAAAGAGGCAGGCTTTCCCGACGGCGTTGTTAATGTGGTTACAGGGTATGGTAAAGACGTTGGTGAACCACTGACCTCGCATCCACTCGTTCGAAAAATCGCGTTCACTGGCTCTGACGCCACTGGAAGAGCCATCAATCAAATAGCTGCGAAATCATTTAAACGCGTCACACTCGAGCTTGGAGGGAAATCTCCTAATATCGTTTTTGATGACGCCAACTTAGAAGATGCGGTTAACGGAGCAGTATCAGGCATATTTGCGGCAACTGGGCAAACCTGCATTGCTGGGTCGCGTTTACTTCTCCAAGAAAGCATTCACGACGAATTCGTAGAAAAACTCGTTTCGCTCGCAAAAACTGCTCGCATGGGTAATCCGATGAGCACCGAAACACAGGTAGGACCAATCACCACAAAACCACAGTACGATAAAGTTCTTAGCTATATTGATGTGGCTAAAAATGAAGGTGCTAATCTAGCCCTTGGTGGCACACCGGCCAGCCGACCAGAATGTGGTGAGGGGTGGTTCATCGAGCCGACTGTATTCACAGGCGTCACGAATGACATGAGAATCGCACAGGAAGAAGTATTCGGACCTGTACTCTCTGTAATTAAATTCAAAGACGAAGAGGAAGCAGTAAAAATAGCAAACGATATTCGATTCGGTTTGGGCTCTGGTGTTTGGACCAGCGACATTGGTCGAGCCATCAGGATGTCAGAAAAAATTCAAGCAGGAACAGTTTGGGTAAATACGTATCGCGCAGTAAGCTACATGTCTCCATTCGGAGGTTACAAAGATTCCGGCGTGGGTCGAGAAAGTGGTATTGAAGCGATTTATCAGTACCTGCAAACAAAGAGCGTTTGGATCAACACAGGCGCTAAAACTGGCAATCCATTCGTCCTCAAATAACAACACATATTCTTTAGGGAGATTCATTATGAAAGGCATCGTTTTCCCCGGCAGTAAAAAACTAGAAATCTTAAATTTTCCGGACCCAACTCCAGGGCCTGGTGAGGTTGTTTTAGAGATTAAAGCCTCTGGCATGTGCGGCAGTGATCTGAAGTTCTATAGAGCAGAGGGAGGGGCCTCCTCCCTTGGTCTGGGCGATATTGATGGACCCATCATTGCGGGTCACGAACCATGTGGAATAGTTGTAGCCGTTGGTGAAGGGGTGCCAGAAAATGTTGCCAAGGAAGGTATGCGAGTTATGCAGCACCACTACCGAGGTTGCGGTTCATGTGATCATTGCTCAACGGGATGGGAACAGCTGTGCATTGATGGGGTCAAGGAAGTATTCGGGGCAACCGGGCATGGGGCGCACGCTAAATATATGAAATGTCCCGCCAGGACGCTGGTAGCACTGCCTGACGAACTCTCATTTAAATCAGGAGCTGCAATCTCCTGCGGTACGGGTACAGCATGGGGTGCATTACAAAGACTGGAACTGATGGGCGATCAGACAATAGCGGTTTTTGGCCAAGGTCCTGTGGGGTTGTCTGCCACCCTCCTTGCCTCAAAAATGGGCTCCCGAGTAATCGCCCTTGATACGAGTGAAGAGCGGCTTCAACGAGCAAAGGAATTTGGAGCTGACGTACTGATTAACCCTGCCAAAACAGAAAATGTAGTTCAGGCGATCCGCGACGCAACACACGGTCGTGGTGCACATGCCTCACTGGACTGTTCATCGGCTCCTGCCGCACGCGCTCAAGCGGTGCAGTGCGTGCGCACTTGGGGTAAAGCTTGCTTTGTGGGTGAAGGGGATATCGTGACACTGAATGTCAGTAACGATATGTTGAGGCGTCAGGTCACGATCATTGGCTCCTGGACATTCTCAAAAGTTGGGCAAGCCAAATGTGCTGAGTATGTGGCTGATAAAGAAATTTCGCTAGACGCCCTCTTCACGCATGAGTGGAAGTTAGATCAAGCAAAAGAGGCCTACGAGCTATTTGATCTGCAAAACTCGGGGAAAGGCGTCATCGACCCTTCTTAGATGGGAGCATAAATCACACTATGTTTGAAGGATTTCAATTAAAAACGATCGAAGCTGTCTCTTATACACATCTCCGAGCCCACGAGACCTCTCTACATCTCGT
>CAJXPC010000154.1 GCA_913057845.1 uncultured Pseudomonadota bacterium | reverse complement strand
GCGTCAGATGTGTATAAGAGACAGATTTACGATTCAATCATTTAATACCCGAATTGATCGTATGGCCGAGCTGTTGAACGATCCTTCGATACTGATTGGTTTGGGCGACGGTGGCGCACATGTTGATATGCTGTGTGATTCAGGATATCCAACATATCTATTGGGGACCTGGGTTCGCGAAAGAGGCGTTTTGTCTCTAGAGGAGGGAGTGAGACGTCTGACTTCTGATCCAGCAGATCTGTTTGGGATTAGAGATCGCGGACGCCTTCGCCGAGGGTATGCTGCGGATATTACAATATTCGATGCGGCTGAGATCGGCTCTTCGGAGCGGCCTGAGCGTCGTTACGATTTGCCCGGTGGTGCTAAGCGTATGGTCATGCCTTCGCGAGGTATTAAATACACAATCGTTAATGGCATCATTGCTTGGAAGGATGGTTTTGAGCAGTCAGCAAATAATGGAGTGGTTTTAAAATCTTAAGTAGGTTTTAAGCGGGGCAGTTTATGTATATGAATGTAAGACGATTTATGTTGACCCTTTGTGTTTTTGCAGCCGGTATTGTGCCATCACATGCAGAGCAAATACAAAAACAATTCATAACGTCACAGGAGGTCCACGAGTGGTCAATGAGCTCTGATGCAGACATCAGAAATAAATTTTCTGGTTTTGTTTTCGGTATTCACGATGCGTTTAACGAACTGTTTTTTTGTACACAAAGCAGTGTTTCTCGGTTAGATATAGAGCTCACGGCGCGAGCGTATTTGAGCGCTAATAGTCAGTTGCGTCATAAATCTGGAGCGGATGTTGTTAGGCAATCTTTGTCTGATGCTTATAAGTGTGGCAAACGTTAAATGTCTCTGAGAAAAAGAAGTCATCCGAGGGGGGAATTAGTGCGATTGGAGCACGTTTCTAAGGTTCTGAAGAACAACCCTCTGAAGGATCCTTACCGGCGGGAGATCTTAGTCTGGTTACCTCCAGGTTATTCGTCTAATACGACACAGCGATACCCGGTTTTCTATGATTTGGCTGGGTTTACGGGGTCAGGTCCCGCACGATTGAATTGGAAGCCTTTTGGTGAAAATATGGCTGAGCGATTAGAGCGCTTAGTTCACGAGAAAAAGATTGGCCCAGTGATTGTGGTATTTCCAGATTGTTTTACATCTCTTGGTGGTAATCAATATATCAATTCCTCCGCGTTGGGTCGTTATGATGACTATTTAAACCTAGAGATTGTTCCTTTTGTGGATGGTATGTTTCGCACCAAATCATCAGCCAAACATCGCGCCTGTTTTGGCAAATCATCTGGTGGTTACGGGGCAATGGTTCAAGGTATGAATCACCCTGATGTTTGGGGCGCTGTTGCTAACCTGTCTGGTGACGCTTATTTCGATTTTATTTATCGTCGGGATTGGCCAAACACATTGGATGCATTAGCAAAATATCGTGTTGCTAGTTACTCCCCCAAAGAGGGTTCAAAGAGTGAGCAAGGTAGGCGAGAGCTTGTTAAGCATGGGATGGACGACGGGAGAATCAAACGTTTTTTGAAAGCAACTTGGGCGCGAGAAAAAGTATCGTCTTCAGAGGGGCATTGTTTGATGAACCTTTGTATGGCAGCCACATATGATGCCGATCCAAAAGCGCCACTTGGTTTTCGAGTGCCATTTGATATGGATACAGGAGAGTTAATTGAGGCGCGTTGGAACTGTTGGTTGGCTCATGACCCTATCAATTTGGTAAAACGTTTCGGCAGTAATTTGAAGAAGTTACAAGGAGTTTGGATAGAGTGCGGGACGAGAGATCAATACTTCATCCATTATGGATCACGTATTTTGTCAGAACGATTACATGATCTCGGTGTTGCGCATGTGTACGAAGAATTTGATGACAACCATTCAGATCTTGACTATAGACTCGATAGAAGTTTGCCGTTCTTGTTTAAGGCGATTGGTTAGCACTGATGGGCTTGGAAAAGTTAGATATTCAGAGAGCCAAGGCTATGGTTAATGCTGCTTCCGCAGTGGTGGTTTTGACAGGAGCTGGAGTTTCGACTGATTCAGGAGTCCCCGATTTTAGAGGGCCTCAGGGTGTGTGGACGAAAAACCCTCTTACTGAAAAGATGTCGGATATTCGATATTACATGTCTGACCCTGACGTAAGGCGTTTGGCGTGGCAGTCTCGCTTAACGCATCCTGCTCTAAGGGCTATACCGAATGAGGCGCATGATTCTATTGCTGCATTTGAAGAAACAGGAAAATTACTGAAATTAATTACCCAAAATATTGATGGACTGCATCAAGCCGCTGGTAGTGACCACAATAAAATCATAGAAATCCATGGGACGATCCATCGTGTGGTGTGCATGTCATGCCAAAAAAAAACGAATATGCTGGATGAGCTTGAGCGGGTTAAACAGGGTGAGCTTGATCCTCTTTGTTCGAGTTGTTCGGGTATTTTGAAAAGCGACACGATTTCTTTCGGACAATCTTTGGATGAGATCAAAATTAATGCGGTATTTGATTGTGTTAAAAAAATTGATCTCTTGTTATGTGTTGGCACAACGCTTCAGGTGTACCCGATTGCGGGTGTTGTGGATGTCGCGAAAGCTGCTCATGCTGATGTGCTAATAATCAATAACCAGCCAACGCAGTATGACTCAATGGCAGATGCGGTTTTGAGAGACTCAATAAAAGTGGTGCTGCCCGTTCTTCTTGGGTCTTGATTGCCATTATCAAATTTTGCCTATAGTGTTGTGGTTAAATTTCAGCACCTATTGAGTTGTCCATTTTGAGGAGAGATCGTTCTAATGACTTCGTTTGATCCATTTGCGTCAATTGTAGAGCTCGGTCAACAACTCCGCTCTGGTCAACTCACCTCGGCATCATTGACTCAAGGCTACTTGGATAGAATCAAGCAGTACGATGAAAAATTCAATGCGTTTGTTGAGGTTCTTGAGTCTCATGCGCTTGAACAAGCAAAATTTGCGGATGTGGAGTTCGACGCAGGAGTTGACCGCGGGCCGTTACACGGCATTCCTTATGCGGTCAAAGATTTGTATGACATTGCTGGTGTTCCGACTAGAGCGGGTACTGATCTGCTAACCGATAATGTACCGAATGAGAATGCCTTTATAGTCTCCCGTCTCGAAGAACTAGGAGCCATTCTTGTTGGTAAGACTCACACCGTCCAATTTGCTTACGGTGGCGTGGGTATAAATAATAAACTCGCTACCCCAGTAAACCCTTGGGCTCGCGATCATTATATACCTGGGGGGTCAAGTAGCGGGTCAGGCGTTGCAGTTGGCGCCGGTCTTGTGCCCATGGCTCTTGGGAGCGATACGGGAGGGTCGGTAAGGATTCCTGCTTCGTTCAATAGTGTGACTGGATTAAAAACCACCGTCGGTCAAATTAGTCGTCGAGGTGTTTTTCCCTTAAGTTGGACTCTTGATTCAGTGGGCCCACTAACGAGAGACGCTAGAGATGCAGAGGTCGTGTATCGGTTGATGGCAAAACAGGACCCCGATGATCCTTCTATGCAAGATTTTCGTCCATTAAGCGAAATAACCAAGGCTTCGTCACAGGAAACGTTGACGGGACAGCGCTTGGTTTATGCTCAGAATGTATTCTTCGATGACTGTGACCCTGAGGTGGAAAAATCGGTTTTAGGCACGGCTTCTGTATTTAAAGATTTAGGGGCAAGCATTGAATATCGACCGTTTGATGTGGCAAATGCGGCGCTAAAATTGAATCCAAAAGGCTTAGTTATTGCTGCGGAGGCATACTATTCAAATAGGTTATTGGTCGATGAGCATTTTGATCAACTTGACCCTATTGTGTCGCATCGTTTGATTAAAGGAAAAGAAGTTACGGCTGTAGATTATATTGATATTCAAAATGGTATGGCATCGATTAGGAATCAAGCCATTGATTTTTTTGATACTGCAGATGCATTGCTCGTGCCCACCGTGATGATCCCGCCATGTTCTGTTGCGGCGTGTCAGGCTAGTGTTGAAGCATATTCCAAAACGAATGTGAGCTGTTTGCGTAATACCGCGATCGGTAACATGCTTAATTTAAGTGCCGTGACAGTTCCGTGTGGCTTTAATGCCATCGGGTTACCAATTGGTCTGATGATATACGGCAGACCATTTGATGAAATTAAAATTCTAAGGATTGCAAGAGCATTTCAGGATCGGACTCAGTGGCATTCTCAGAGGCCGCACATTGATTAGTTTTTTTAGGGGGAGATTATTTGCATGCATGGGTTGAAAGGTGTTGTGGCGGTTATTACGGGCTCAGGGCGGGGTATTGGTGAGCAGATTGCGCGTCGTTATGCGTCTGAAGGTGCAAGACTTGTAATAGCTGATATAAATGAAGACGCGGTCCTGTCTCTTTCTGAAGAACTGCAGAGAGAGGGGGTGGATGTTTTGCCGTTGACAGTTGATGTTGCGGACCCTGGAGCTGCGACTAGACTCATTGCCGAATCAACTGGGCATTTTGGCCGCATTGATGTTTTGGTGAACAATGCGGGTGTTATTCGAGTAAAACCCTTCTTGGAGACAACTCCAGAGGATTGGGATTACATGCAAAATGTAAATGCCAGAGGTTTATTTTTTTGTGTTCAGGCTGGTGCTAAACAAATGTTGAATCAGGCGCCATTAGCAGACGGTAGGCCGACAGGTAAGATCATTAATATGGCTTCGATCGCTGGTCGAGCAGGCCGAAAATTTATGTGTGCTTATTCGGCGAGTAAAGCTGCAGTTATTATGATTACCCAATCTGCAGCGTCAGAATGCTCTCCAAAGGTGACAGTCAACAGCATATGTCCGGGTCCGGTTGACACTGACATGTGGATTCAAATTGATGCTGAGTGGACGGCGATTGAAAATAAACCGGTTGGAACGGCTTGGAGAGAGCGGGTGGAGGCTGTGCCGATGGCTAGAGCGCAAACGTCGGAGGATGTTGCTTCAATGGCCTATTTTTTGGCATCTAAAGATTCTGACTTTATAACAGGTCAGTCCTATCATGTTGATGGAGGTGTTTTAATGCTTTAGGAAGCATCCTAATGACATATTATTATTTTGTGGAGGAACTGTCTCTTATACACATCTGACGCTGCCGACGA
>CAJXPC010000153.1 GCA_913057845.1 uncultured Pseudomonadota bacterium | reverse complement strand
TAGAGAGGTCTCGTGGGCTCGGAGATGTGTATAAGAGACAGACAAAGGCCTGGATATTTCCCCTTCATTTTGATGCCCACCAAGAGTGGTTTTATAGTATTTTGTAAATTCAATTAAATGTCCCATGGGTTTGGTTTGTTACCTTCGAGGCCATACTTTTGGATTGCTTTTGCGAGTGTCTTTTTTTCAATTGCCCCATCTGCAACCAGTGCTTTTAGTGTTGCAAGGGTGATATGAAAGCGGTCGACTTCGTAGAAATCTCTCAAGGCCTTCCTTGTATCACTTCTTCCGTAACCGTCAGTGCCTAAGGTTACATATCGTCTAGGTACCCAGGTTCGGATGAGGTCGGGTACGGAACGCATGTAATCGGTTGTGGCGATGACGGGTCCCTTCGTGGCTTCAAGACACTGAGCAACCCAGGTACTTTTCTCTGCCACTTCAGGGTTGTACATGCTTTCTCGATCTATACTTAAGCCATCACGTCTGAGCTCGGTGAAGCTTGTAACGCTCCAAACATCTGTGGATACCTTCCAGTCATCTTGCAGCAGCTCTGACGCAGCCAAAACTTCTCGAAGAATTGTTCCTGACCCCAGCAATTGGGCATGTGCTGCTTTGGGTTTCGCCTCCTCTTTGATGCGATACATGCCCTTAATAATACCCTCTGAAGCGTTGTCAGGCATGGCTGGGTGGGGGTAATTCTCATTCATTACTGTGACGTAGTAAAAAACATCGTTCTGCTCTTCGAGCATTCGTCTCATACCGTCTTGAATAATAGTCACGACTTCATAACCGTAGGTGGGATCATAAGCTACACAGTTCGGTACGGTTGAGAACAAAAGGTGACTGGAGCCATCTTCATGCTGTAATCCTTCGCCGGATAGCGTGGTGCGTCCTGCCGTCGCACCGAGTAAAAATCCTCGTGCTCGAGAGTCTCCAGCCGTCCAAACTAGATCGCCGATTCGTTGGAACCCAAAGCATGAATAAAAAATATAGAAAGGAAGCATCGTGGTGCCGTGTGTGGAATACGACGTGGCCGCTGCTATCCATGACGATATTGCTCCTGCTTCCGTAATGCCTTCTTCTAGTATCTGACCATTTTTGGCTTCTTTATAGTAGAGCAGTTCATCCCGATCCTCAGGGTCATACAGTTGACCGAATGGGGAGTAGATCGCAACTTGTCTAAACAAGGATTGCATACCAAAGGTGCGCGCTTCGTCGGCGACAATGGGCACCACGCGGTTGCCAAGCTCTTTATTTTTTAATAACTGGGACAGCATTTGCACGAATACCATTGTGCTCGACTGTGCTCTTTCTCCCGTACCACCAGTGAGTTTTGTAAATTCTTCTAATCTTGGAGCAGTTATAGGTTTCGCGCGTCTGACCCTAGCAGGAAGGTAGCCGCCCAATTTCTCTCGTTGGCCATGCAGGTATTTCATTTCTGGACTTTCAGCCTCAGGAATATAGAACCGAAGGTTTTCTACGTCTTCGTCAGACAGAGGAATAGAGAAGCGATCTCTGAAGGCCAATAATGCATCATTCTCTAATTTCTTCTGTTGATGGGATGTCATTTTCCCCTGGCCCCAATGGCCCATGCCGTACCCTTTTTTGGTTTGGGCAAGAATAACCGTCGGCCTTCCTTTGTGATTGGCAGCGGCGTGGTAGGCCGCATAAATTTTAATGGGGTCATGCCCCCCTCGCTCGAGACGGTCAATATCCTCATCGGATAGATGAGATACGAGTTTTTGTAATTCTGGATATTTATTGAAGAATGCTTCGCGGTTAAATTGCCCATCTGTTGCTGCATATTTCTGTAATTCACCATCTACTGTTTCATGCAGTCTTTTGATGATGACGTTATCGTGATCCAGTGCGAATAAGGGATCCCAATCAGACCCCCACATTACCTTGACCACATTCCAGCCCGCACCTGCGAAAAGGCCTTCAAGTTCTTGAACAATAGAACTATTGCCGCGAACGGGGCCATCAAGTCTTTGTAAGTTACAGTTAACTACGAAAATAAGGTTATCGAGCCCTTCACGCGACGCCATAGAAAGACCCGCAATAGATTCTGGTTCATCCATTTCGCCATCCCCTACGAAGCACCATACTTTGCGGTCGCTATTGGAATGTATCTCTCTGTTTTCCAGATATCGCATAAATCGGGCTTGGTAGATTGCGGTAATTGCGCCTAGCCCCATTGATCCTGTTGGGAATTGCCAGAAGTCGGGCATGAGCCATGGATGGCAATACGATGATAAGCCTACTCCGCCAGTCTCTTGTCTATAGTTGGCAATATTCTCTTCGCTCAGTCGGCCCTCTACAAAGGCTCGGGCGTAAACACCTGGAGCGGAGTGGGGTTGAAAATAAACACAGTCGCCGTCTTGCCCAGCTTTAAAGAAGTGATTAAAGCCGACTTCAAAGAGATCTGCTGATGAGGTGTAGGTCGCAATATGCCCGCCCAAATCGGAATTCACGCGGTTTGCTCTTACAACCATGGCAAGTGCGTTCCATCTGATGATGGCGGAGAGTTTGGCCTCGGTATCTAGGTTCCCCGGGAATGGCGGCTGATCCGCCAGCGATATGGTATTTGAGTAAGGTGTGTTGAGGACTGGTGGCATAGGAACGCGCAAACGCCTTGCTTGCTCGAGAAGCTTCATCAGCAAAAAGGTCGCCCGCTCCCCACCTTCGATTGCGGTTAGTTGATTGAAGGCGTCAATCCATTCTTTCGTTTCGATGGGATCTAAGTCTTGGGGCAGTACACGCCAGAACGCGGATACATTCATTTGTTTTTGATTTGACGTGTCGGTCATCTAAAATTACCTCAGCTCATTTTTCGCAAAATTAAAATTTAGACGCTTATCATAGCTAATTTCTTTAAGCAGGTGATTCTGTTTGTGCTTATAAATAATGCTATTTACCGCATAAATATATTATAAAATGCATGAATACAAAATTTAATATCGTTTATTATGCTTGACTCAATTGATTGGGAGATTTTGCGACTCCTTCAAGACAATGCAAGGATTACAAATATTGACTTGTCCAAAGCCATTGGGCTTTCCCCCTCTCCGAGCTTAGCTCGCGTTAAAGCGCTCGAGCAGTCGGGGTATATCAGCCGGTATGTGTCATTGGTTGACTCATTGAAGGTTGGGCTGAAGGTGAGCGTGTTTATCAATGTCGCATTAGAGCGACAAGTTGAGTCTGCGTTGGAGCGATTCGAAGAGTCGATTCAGTCACGACCAGAAGTCATGGAGTGTTATCTCATGACAGGAGAATCTGATTATTTGCTGAGAGTCGTAGTAGCTGATATTCAGGCATTAGAGGACTTTATTTTGAATTTTTTGTCAAAAATACCGGGGGTTGGAAACATTAAATCAAGTTTTGCGCTCAAGCAAGTTAAGTACAAAACTGCTCTGCCATTGCCCGGAAAACATCACTCATGATTCAGCGTGTTGCAGTTTATTGTGGATCCAAAAAAGGGATTTCGGAACATTATCAATCCATGGCGACTGAGCTTGGTAAGGTTCTTGTCGATTCTGGTATTGAGCTCGTTTATGGTGGTGGTAAAGTTGGGTTGATGGGCGTTGTGGCGGATGCGGTTATTGCTCATGGTGGGCGGGTGACCGGTGTGATACCACATGGACTATGCGTGGATGAACTTGTACATCAAAACTTAACTGAGTTGGTGACGGTTGTGGGGATGCATGAGCGTAAGGCGAAGATGATTGATTTGGCTGATGCATTTATAGCGATGCCTGGAGGCATTGGCACGATGGACGAGCTCTTCGAAGTGTGGACTTGGTACCAATTAGGGATTCATTCCAAGCCGGTAGGAATTTTGAACGTAGAAGGATATTTCGACGGATTAATTGAATATCTGCATCAGATGGTGACGCAAGAGTTTTTGAGTCAACGGCACCTGGATAGTTTGCACATTTCTCATTCTCCGTTTGATTTAATTAGCCAGATGCAAGTCAGTGAACGAGAGTTGGAAGCTATTTGGGTCGCTGACGAAAAATAAACTTAACGCGAGAACGTCTTATACAGCAGTGGAATCACAAATAAAGTCATTAATGTGGACACAGCCAGCCCCCACATAATTGCCGACGCAACCGGTCCCCACAATAGAGAGTTTCCGCCAAGACCTAATGCGAGTGAGAGTAATCCTGCGATTGTCGTGAAAGACGTAATCAAAATAGGAACAACGCGCCGACGTGCGGCGAAGACGATAGAGTGAACACTATTCATACCTGCTTTTCTGCGAGTGTTTGCGGCATCAATTAGAACGATTGCGCTATTAACAGAAATCCCAGTAAGGGCGACAATCCCGTACATCGTGTAAAGACTCAGCGGATTCTGCGTGATGATGAGGCCAATTACTACACCTATAAATGCTAAGGGAACCGTAACTAGAATCATCAGAGGTTGGAAATAACTTTTGAATTGCGTTCCTATCAGCAAGTAAATGAGACTGATACCGAATAAGAAAAGCAACAGCATGGCGTCTAGACTTTCCTGAATGTCATCCAACGCGCCAGAGAAATCGAGCGAGACGTTAGGGTGGTTTATCTTGATTTCCCCCCATTCATTTTTAATGAGATTATTAACTTGTACTTCGTTAATTTTTTCGCGATCAATATCCGCCTCAAGGGTAATGGTTCTTCGGAAGTTGTAATGTCGAATGCTCTCGCGTGACCTTCCTGTTTCGATATGTACTAATTCTCTCAACGCGACCTGTGCTCCGGAGGGGGTTGTGATCGATTGGGATAGAAGTTCATCTATTCCGGCTAAGTCATTTGATTGAGCTTTAACTCGAACCTCTATTTTTTCACCTTCCGATTGCATGAAGGTGACGATTTCACCATCGACGAATAAGCGGATTGATCGAGTAACCGATTGGGGATCCATGCCGATCCGATTGATTGATTCGTAATTCAGTTTTAAATTTAATTCGTTTCGCCCTGGACTATCATCACTGCTGATGTCAGATACTGATTCAACCGTTTCCAGAAAGCTTTGTAAGTGAGAGGTAACAGCTCTTAAATCTTCAAAATTATCACCTCGAATTTTGACGCTAACAGGTTTGGTGAGTGGCTGTCTCTTATACACATCTGACGCTGCCGACGAATAGAGAGGTG
>CAJXPC010000152.1 GCA_913057845.1 uncultured Pseudomonadota bacterium | reverse complement strand
ATTTTGACGTTAGCTGGAAGTTATGACCAAATAACAGCGGGATCGCATGTTGCGGGAGCTATAAAAGGTATGTCGGTCGTCGCGGTTGGCATGACTTTTGGGACGGCGCTAAGGTTGCTATCTGGCATACAGACTAATATCGTAGGGCGAGTTATACCCACGTTAGTGGTCTTACTTGTTTTTTATCTAGTCGGTTTTCTGCGTGTCCCGATATTCTGGGTGATACTCTTTTGCGGTGGGAGCTCTTTTTTTTGGGCACATCGTTCGCTAAAAAACCGAAGAGTTGTAAAAGAGATTTGATTATGAGTGCCTCCGATTGGATTTCGATTTTAAGTCAATTTGCATTCCTCTCATTTCTGGCGGTTGGGGGTGTAATGTCGGTTGCCCCCGATATGCATCGCGTTGTTGTCGTTGAACTATCGATACTGTCAAATGAGCAGTTTTTAGCAGCGATTACGTTGGGTAAATTATCTCCAGGTCCTAATGCTTTATTTGTTGCCGTATTGGGTTATCAAATTGCAGGAATCGTTGGGGCAATAGCTATGACCGGAGCGATGATCATACCCTCTGCGATATTCGCCTTCTATGTGACGCGATGGCGTCGTGACAATAGTCATCGATTATCTGTGCAATCATTTTCGATAGGTGCTGCTCCAGTTGTAGTTGGATTGTTGTTATCCACGGGGTTTGTTTTGATTCAAAATTTTCCAGATGTTTTCACTATGATCTGTGTCTTAGCCGTGGCGTTAGTCGTATGGAAGTCGCGGTTACATTTGATGAGCTTAATGGCGATTGGTGCCTTTTTGGGAGCTATGGGGGTTGTATGATCGGATATCTACTGGAATATGGCCATGCTGATGTCTGATCAGACTAGAGCAGTATTATGGATGTGTGGTGGAGTACTATCATTTTCATTTATGGCTATTTCCGGTCGTGAATTGTCCTCTGAACTCTCTACATCTCAAATCTTATTTGTACGAAGCGTTGTAGGCTTTTCTGTCATGGTTTTGGTGATGTGCCGAGTCGGATGGGGGAAGCTTGGCACCACTCATTTTCGAACGCATGTTATACGAAATATTGCACACTTCTTGGGGCAATATGCTTGGTTTTATGGGATCGCGTTAATTTCTTTGGCAGAAGTGTTTGCGCTCGAATTTACCATGCCTTTTTGGACGGCTATTCTGGCGGTAGTTCTGTTGGGTGAGCGAATCAATCGAAAAAGAATGTTAGCGATCGGGCTTGGATTTGTAGGCGTGTTGATAATGTTACGGCCTGGTTTGGAAATCATTAGCCCTGCTGCAATGGTCGTTCTTGGAGCAGCATTTTTATATGCATTTGCACATACGCTGACAAAACGGCTATCTGGGTTTGACGCGCCCGTCGCGATCGTGTTTTATATGGCTGGTATACAGTTTGTTATCGCGATCATATTTTCCTCTCAGGAATATTCTTGGCCAAGCCTCAGTCTTCTACCATGGACATTAGGGGTAGGAGTGTTCGCCTTAACTGCTAATTATTCGTTGACTCGAGCGTTTAAGTTAAGCGATGTATCAGTGGTTATGCCGTTTGATTATCTTCGTCTGCCCTTTATTACGTTGATAGGACTCATATTTTATGAGGAACGTCCCGAATTCTGGATGCTATTGGGAGGCTCTATCGTGATTTTAGGTAGTTGGTTAAACCTTAAATTTAATGAAGAGACGAGTTACGCCAAAGGGGTTTAATTTAGGTGGGACGTTAAATGCTTAATGAGTATGAGGTTTGCTTTAACCCCAATTGCCTGGAGATGACTGTTTCAAACTGTTGATTGGTGCCTGTTTGAAAAAATGTATAAATGCCTGATTTGTCATCCCGCAGTAGGTTTTTCGTTTTTAGTTGTCGTCTGAGCTCGTTTGCAACGGGCAGAGACGGATCTAGAATGTTGACCTCAGGCCCTGCGTAGGTTGCAATCAGAGGCTTGATTAGTGGAAAGTGAGTGCATCCTAGTACTAGTGTGTCAGCTCCTCGTTCGATCAAGGGTGGTATGTACATCTTAAGAAGTTCGTGAAGTTTTTTATCGTCATGATCGCCAGCTTCTATTACTTCGACTAATCCTGTGCAGGGTTGATGAAGGATCGTGATGTCGTTAACAAATCTTTTTTTTAGCGTTGCGAATTTGTCCCCGTCTAAAGTACCTGCTGTGGCTAAGATTCCAATAATACGGCTTTGGGTTTTTTGAGTGGCTGGTTTTACGGCTGGTTCAATACCAATAATGGGGACAGAAAAAGAAGTTCGTAATTTGTGAATTGCAGCGCTAGTTGCGGTGTTACAAGCCACGACGACTGCTTTGCAATTTTTAGATACAAGGTGGTTGCAAATTTTGTGCGCGCGGTCTTCAATGAGTTCTTTGCTTTTGGTGCCATAAGGTAGAAATGCAGTATCACCAATATAGATTAAATTTTCGTTAGGTAAGAGATAGCTAATTTCTTTCAGAATTGATAGGCCTCCAATTCCTGAGTCGAATATGCCGATTGGTTGACTGTTCATTTGTGTTACTTTTTTATTGTTTTGATTTGCGTTTAATGCTCGCGACATTCGATTAGCGCATTTGCCCTGTTAACTCAGGGGGGTTTGCCGACTGTTCGTTGAATTCATCAGGCGAGTTTGAGAGTCGAACACCCGCTAATTTAATTGCCGAATCATCTACTTTCTGAAGCGGTGTATAAAAAGGGTGGTGGTGTTCGAGAAACGGATTATTGGTTGCTAGATTATAGCAGTTGATAACAGTCCATCTGCGATTGTCAGATTGGTTTTGGTCAGATTTATGCAGTGCATTGCAATGAAAAAAAACACCATCACCAGGTTCCATTTCGATGTGTTCGACAGGAAGCATTTTGAGTACTTCCTCAACTCTGTGCACATTAGCGCCGACTTGTTCGCCCTCAAGAACCCCGTGTTCTATACGACCACAAAGGTGCGAACCTTTTACGATTTGAAGACAACCATTTTTCCTGTTGGTTTGGTCCAGCGCTACCATGACGCTGCACAGATGAGGAAAGACAATCCCGTTGTGATACCAGTACCCATAATCCTGGTGCCACTCCCATGCCCCTCCATCGTAAGGCTCTTTTGCCGTGAGTTTCGAGTGATAGTGATAAACCTCTCCGCCCAACAAGGTCTCCATTGATTCGACGATTCTGCGGCTGCGAGCGGCAAGCCCATAAACGCTATCTCCGGGATGGTTCCATGTGGCCATGATTGTCTTACGTCCCGACGAATCATAACGATTGTAGAGCCTATCCTTTAAATTTGGATCAACTTCTATTGCGGTTCGTAAAATAGATATTTCTTCTAAGTCAAAAAGTCCTTTGACAATGAAATATCCATCTTGGCCAAATTTAGTGATTTGGTCTTCAGAGAGTCTGAAATTTGACATCAGTGTTAGAAGCCTTAATTTTAGATAATGTCCGAAAGTCTACTCTTTCTTGTGCTTAATTTTTGCGTTGTGGCCCGAATATTAACCATTTCGGCGCTTATTAAAGCCCTTGTGTAGTTAACGAACCTAAATAAACCGTGATTATGGTGATGAATTGTCACGGAGCAATTGACTGATCGTGATATACCGAAGAAAATAACGGGTTGTTGATGCGGTCCGCAAAGCATAATGGGTCATAAGCGTCTGAAAATAAATGATTTAAGGGGTGCCATAGATGGCAATTTGGTTGAAAAAAGGTATTTCGGCGGAAGATGATGCGTCAGACCTGACTAAGGTTCGGTCTGTGGTCGAGGGTATTCTCGCGGATATTGAGAAGCGTGGGGACGAAGCTGTTCGTTTGCTGTCAAAGAAGTTTGATAATTGGAGTCCGAAAGATTTTAGGCTTAGCAAATCTCAAATTGAAGAGTGTCTGAAAAGTCTTCCCAAGCAAGTGATCGACGATATTAAGTTTGCTCAAGCACAGATTCGTAATTTTGCTCAAATTCAGCGTGATTCCATTAGGGATGTGGAGGTCGAGACTATGCCTGGTGTGGTGCTTGGCCATAAAAATATCCCAATCAATAGTGTGGGTTGTTATGTCCCTGGCGGCAAATACCCTATGGTGGCATCAGCTCATATGAGTATTGTTACGGCCAAGGTCGCCGGTGTTAAACGAATTATTGCTTGTGCGCCACCTTATAAGGGAAGTCCACACCCAGCGATTGTTGCCGCGATGCATCTGGCTGGCGCTACAGAAATTTATGCGTTGGGAGGGGTGCAAGCGATTGGTGCGATGGCACTTGGAACTGCCTCGATCAAGCCCGTTGACATGATTGCTGGGCCAGGAAATGCATTCGTCGCGGAGGCCAAGCGCCAATTATCAGGTCGTGTGGGCATCGACCTATTTGCAGGCCCAACTGAGACACTTGTGATCGCGGATGAGGCCGTAGACGGTGAGATTTGTGCGACCGATCTTTTGGGTCAAGCTGAGCATGGTCCGAATTCTCCATCTATTCTTCTGACCACGTCTCGTCGTTTGGCGGAAGACACCGTTAAACAAATCAAAAAGCAACTGGAAGTGCTATCAACTGCAGAGATTGCGGCGGAGGCGTGGGCGAATTATGGGCAGGTGATCCTGTGTAAAGATAATGCTGAAATGGCTAAGGAGGCAGATCGAATTGCGTCCGAGCACGTACAGGTGATGACCAAAAACAATGATTACTTTTTGAATAATTTAACAAATTATGGGGCGCTGTTTTTAGGTCCAGAGACTAATGTGGCTTATGGTGACAAGGTGATCGGGACAAACCACACGCTCCCAACACGCAAAGCGGCTCGTTATACAGGGGGGCTTTGGGTGGGTAAGTTCATAAAAACATGCACTTATCAGCGGGTAAAGCCTGAAGCATCGGCGATGGTTGGTGAATACTGCTCTAGGCTTTGTGAGGTCGAAGGTTTTGCAGGACATAAAGAGCAAGCAGATCTTCGTATTCGTAGATATGGGCACAAGCGGGTTGTTTAACGCTTGAAGATTTAAAATTCGGTTGGGCGGCATAGTTGTGTGTCTTCAAATCTTGACGTTAGGGTAATTCCAACCTTATGCATGAAATAGTCACTCCGAGACCAGCGGCCACCCTCATACTCTGTCTCTTATACACATCTCCGAGCCCACGAGACCTCTCTACATCTCG
>CAJXPC010000151.1 GCA_913057845.1 uncultured Pseudomonadota bacterium | reverse complement strand
AGCTGGTGATGTCGCTAATTTCCTATATTGGCCCGAAGCCTAATTTATTGGGGGTTGATTATTCGACAGTTACGAAACGCCTTCAAGTTTCCCAACCGGTCTTGGGCTTTGATGATTATGAGGCACTCCTTAATATTGGGCAGCTCACCGATGGGGCATTTGATAGTGAGGTCATTGATACGACGTTTGTTCGGGATGATGGCCCAGATGGCATGGAGCGGTCACTTAATGCGATTTGCGAGCAAGCGGAACGTGCTGTTCTCAAGGGTAAGACGATATTGATTTTGTCAGATAGCGCTGTGGATCAGGCAAGAGTGGCGATCCCAGCGTTGTTGGCAACGAGTGGTGTTCATCACCATTTGGTGCGAAGCGGGTTGAGAACGAAGACCGGTCTTGTTGTCAGTACGGGTTCGGCGCGTGAGGTGCACCATTTCGCTCTGCTCGCTGGCTATGGCGCGGAGGCGATTCATCCTTGGTTGACGATGAAAACACTTGCGGCGATATCGGTTGATCTCAAGCAGGAGCCCGCAACGAATCAAAAAAACTTCATTAAAGCGATTGGCAAGGGCATAAATAAGGTTATGTCAAAAATGGGTATATCTACCTATCAGTCATACTGCGGTGCCCAAATTTTTGAGGCTATTGGCTTAAATACTCAGTTCATTGAGCGGTTTTTTACAGGAACGTCGAGCAATGTTGAAGGCATTGGTTTGCACGAGGTTGCTGAGGAGGCAATTAGGGAGCACGTTCGTGCATTTAGTGAAAAAGATCCGACTTTAATATCTGCGCTAGATGCGGGTGGTGAGTATGCGTTCAGGGTGCGTGGTGAAGCTCATATGTGGACGCCGGATTCGATTGCGACATTGCAGCGAGCGACAAGAACTAATGAGTATTCCACGTATAAAGATTATGCAGAGATGATCAACGAGCAAAGTCGACGACATATGACTTTGCGTGGACTCTTTGAAATAAAGCCTTTGTCAGATCCTGTTTCAATAGATGAGGTAGAGCCCTGGACAGAGCTTGTTAAACGTTTTGCTACTGGAGCGATGTCGCTGGGTTCTATTTCGACCGAAGCCCACACCACGCTTGCGATCGCGATGAATCGCATTGGGGGCAAGTCAAATACCGGCGAAGGGGGAGAGGACCCTGGGCGCTTTAAAGTGGTTAAATCGAAGACAAGCACCAAAAATGTTTTGGGTGCTGTTGTGGTTGCTGATGTCGAACTTGAGGTGGGAGATACGCTTCGCTCAAAAATTAAGCAAGTTGCGTCAGGTCGATTCGGTGTGACGGCGGAATATCTTGCAAATGCTGATCAAATTCAGATTAAGGTTGCTCAAGGTGCGAAGCCTGGTGAAGGAGGGCAGTTACCTGGACATAAGGTGTCGCAGTATATAGCGAAGCTCAGATTTTCAGTTCCAGGAGTCGGACTTATTTCGCCGCCACCCCATCACGACATTTATTCCATTGAGGATTTGGCGCAGCTAATCCATGACCTTAAAAACGCAAATCCTAAGGCTTCGATCAGTGTCAAACTCGTATCGGAGATCGGGGTTGGAACTGTAGCTGCTGGTGTTTCTAAGGCAAAATCTGATCACGTTGTAATAGCTGGGCACGATGGCGGTACCGGAGCGTCTCCAATGTCATCGATTAAGCACGCGGGGTCACCGTGGGAGTTAGGTTTATCTGAAACTCAGCAAACGCTAGTGCTCAATCAGCTTCGAGGTCGTATCGTTGTGCAAGTAGATGGTCAAATGAAAACCGGTAGAGACGTCATCGTGGGCGCTCTGCTCGGAGCAGATGAGTTTGGATTTGCGACAGCGCCCTTAGTGGTAGAGGGCTGCATCATGATGCGTAAATGCCATCTAAATACGTGTCCAGTCGGCATCGCAACCCAGGATCCCGCCTTGAGAAAAAAATTCTCAGGAAAACCTGAACACGTGATCAACTTTTTCCATTTTGTAGCGCAGGAAATGCGAGAGATTATGGCGCAGATGGGCGTGCGTAGCCTCAATGAAATTATCGGCCGATCTGACTTGCTTGACACCAAGCAGGGGGTAGCGCATTGGAAAGCAAAAGGGTTGGATTTTTCTAAGATTTTTTATCGACCCGATATGCCTGATGAAGTGGCTAGGCGTCACCTTGAGAGCCAAGACCATGGCCTAGAAAAGGCGTTGGATAATGTTTTGATAGATGAGGCAAAGAGCGCGCTAGAGGATCAAGTTGCTGTTCAAATTACGAGCAAGGTGATTAATGCAAATCGGAGCGTGGGTGGCATGCTGTCTAATCAAGTGGCAAGTCGCTATGGACACGCCGGACTCCCAGATGAAACCGTGACCGTAAATTTTGAGGGCACAGCAGGCCAAAGTTTCGGAGTGTTTTTGGCTCGTGGCATCACGTTTAATCTAAAAGGTGATGCGAACGATTATGTGGGTAAAGGTCTGTCAGGGGGCCGTATTGTGATACACCCTTCTGAACAGTTTGCCGGTGCTTCGCACCAAAATATTATTATTGGTAATACTGTACTTTACGGCGCTGTAGAAGGAGAAGCCTTTTTTTCAGGCGTCGCGGGAGAGCGGTTTGCGGTGCGAAATAGTGGTGCAACGGCGGTGGTAGAGGGAGTTGGCGATCATGGTTGTGAGTATATGACGGGAGGCACTGTTGTTGTGCTCGGTGAAACGGGGCGAAACTTTGCAGCAGGCATGAGCGGAGGGATTGCTTACGTTTACGACCCTAAAGACAACTTTGATAGACGTTGTAACCACGCGATGGTTACGCTGGAAAAACTTCCTTTGTCGATTGAGCAGTCGGATGAAACGTTACATCACAATATGCGCGATGAAGACTTATTGAAGCATCTCGTCTCTGAGCATCAAAGACGCACCAGCAGCCCGCTTGCCAAAGAAATACTGACTGATTGGTCTGTGGCGAGAGGTAAGTTTATAAAGGTGTTTCCTCACGAGTACCGACGCGCTTTAACTGAGCTTGCTCAGGGTAATAAAAACGAACGGGAGGCAGCATAGGATGGGTAAACCAACCGGATTTATGGAACATGGCAGGGTGAATGAATCAAGTATCCCGGCAGATTCTCGACTTGAAAACTACAACGAATTTGTTGTGGCGCACTCTGATGAAGAGGCGTCGCGTCAAGGATCGCGATGCATGGATTGTGGCATACCGTTTTGTCAGAGTGGTTGCCCGGTCAATAATATTATTCCAGATTGGAACGATCTGGTTTATCGTCAAAATTGGCAGCCTGCACTTCAAACATTGCACTCTACAAACAATTTTCCGGAATTTACTGGGCGTATTTGTCCGGCACCGTGTGAATCGGCATGTACGCTCAATATTAACGATTCAGCGGTTGCAATTAAATCGATTGAGCATGCCATTGTCGACAAAGGCTGGGATAAAGGTTGGATCGTCCCTGAGCCTCCGAACCAGAAGACGAATAAGCGTGTAGCGGTGGTTGGTTCTGGCCCCGCCGGACTCGCGTGCGCGCAACAGCTCGCACGAGCGGGACACGATGTGGTTGTGTTTGAAAAGAATGATCGAGTTGGTGGTTTACTTCGATATGGGATACCAGACTTCAAGATGGAGAAGAGCCATATTGATCGACGAGTCGCACAAATGGAGCAAGAGGGGGTTGAATTTCGCACCAGTGTTTGTGTGGGCTCCCCGGGTGAACCGCAACTTGGTGTTAACGATTTATCTCAAAAGACCATCAGTCATGAAGCGCTCCTTAAAGAATTTGATGCTGTTGCCTTGACTGGTGGCTCCGAGGTGCCTCGTGACTTATCCGTGCAGGGTCGAGAGCTTGAAGGAGTGCATTATGCGATGGAGTTTTTGCCGCAACAAAATCGAGTCGTTGCAGGAGATAAGCTCGATACTCAAATTCTCGCCACAGGCAAACATGTTGTTGTGATTGGCGGTGGTGATACGGGCTCTGATTGTGTCGGAACCTCTAACCGTCAGGGCGCGGCGTCGGTAACCCAATTTGAATTGATGCCTATGCCTCCGGAAGAAGAGAACCGGCCTCTCACTTGGCCCGATTGGCCGATTAAGTTAAGGACATCGTCGTCTCACGAAGAGGGTTGCTCTCGAGATTGGTCGGTGACGACCAAGCGTTTCGAGGGTGAAGAGGGTCGCGTGACTAAACTGGTTGCGGCGCGTGTTGAGTGGGTAAAAGGTGATGACGGACGCATGCAGATGCAAGAAATGCCGGGTAGCGAGTTTGAGCTGAAGGCAGACCTGGTGCTTTTTGCAATGGGATTTGTAAACCCAGTTCGTCAGGGATTATTGTCTGCATTGGGTGTTGAGCTCGATGGTCGTGGAAATGTGGCTTCAAATACGGATGACTATAAAACTTCATGCGAAAAAGTCTTTGTTGCTGGTGATATGCGACGTGGTCAATCACTAGTTGTTTGGGCAATTCGGGAGGGTCGGCAATGTGCCCGGTCCATAGATGAGACACTGATGGGTCAATCGGAACTTCCTCGATGAATGACCAGGTCGTCTTACCATTTTAATTTAGATTTAGAGAGGGGCATTACTTGGCCGAGCTTCAAAACGATGTATTTCTGCGGGCGCTACTCCGGCAACCAACCCCCTATACGCCCATCTGGATCATGCGGCAGGCCGGGCGATACCTTCCTGAGTACAACAAGACTCGGAGCCAAGCAGGGTCTTTTCTTAAACTTTGTAAGAATCCAGAGCTGGCAACGGAAGTTACACTTCAACCATTAGCTCGATTTAACCTTGATGCTGCAATTTTATTTTCGGACATACTGACTATTCCTGATGCGATGGGTTTAGGTCTTTATTTTGCAGATGGAGAAGGGCCTCAATTTGAACGTCCTCTCAGGGATGAAAAACAGATTCAATCGCTATCAGTTATCGAGCCAGAGGAGCAGCTTAAATATGTGACTGATGCGGTTCGATCGATTAAGCAGGCGCTAAACGGAAGAGTGCCTCTTATTGGTTTTTCAGGCAGTCCATTTACTTTGGCGTGTTACATGATTGAAGGTAAAGGTGGGACGGAGTTTCACCGAGTCAAGAAAATGGCTTACGAGCGGCCAGATTTGTTTGGAAAAATACTAGAAGTAACCTCAGCATCTGTGATTGCTTATTTGAATCTGTCTCTTATACACATCTGACGCT
>CAJXPC010000150.1 GCA_913057845.1 uncultured Pseudomonadota bacterium | reverse complement strand
GCGGAAGATTCATTACCTCGCAACACGATTTTCTGGGAAAGAAGCTATCGCGAAAGCTTTGGGTACGGGGTTGAGGTCTCCAGTAACTTTGCATTCGATCAGTATCATCAGTAGTGAGCTCGGAAAGCCAGATCTATTTTTTGACTTTAAGCTGAAACAGCACTTGGCTGACAATAAAATCGGTCCGATCTTCGTGAGTTTTAGTCACGAAGGAGATATGCTCAGTGCCTACGCTATAGCTGAGTCGTTAGGATGAGTATGGCGGGGCGAGTCATTTTAGACATTGCCGGGTTTGAGTTAACTGATAGGGATCGGGAGCGATTAGTTCATCCCAGGTGCGCTGGCGTTATATTGTTTGCGCGCAACTTCAAAAATAAATCACAGCTACAACAACTTGTTCTGGACATGAAATCCATCAAGCAGGAGCCGCTGATGGTTTGTGTGGATCAAGAAGGTGGTCGGGTTCAGCGCTTCCAGGAAGAGTTTACGAGAATTCCCCCAATGGATATGTTGGGCCGACTCTGGGATCAGGATCAAAATCATGCATGTGCCATTGCGCGTCACATCGGAATTATTCTTGGTTCGGAATTAAAAGCTATTGGTATTGATTTGACCTTTGCTCCAGTACTCGACATCAATCGAAAGAACAGCTCAGTTATTGGTGACCGGGCTTTTCATGAAGATCATGAAGCGATATCTGAGCTCGGACGTAAACTGGTTGAGGGCTTGAGGCTTTCTGGTGTGGGTTCAGTGGGTAAGCATTTCCCAGGCCATGGAGGTGTTTCTGAGGACACACATGAGGATGAGGCTATAGACACACGAGATATATCAGAGATGCTTAGTCAAGATATTCGACCTTTTGATGCGTTGACTCCTTCGCTCACTGGCATCATGCCTGCTCATGTTACGTTTCCGAGCGTAGACGCTGATCCAGCATGCTTTTCCAGTAAATGGTTACGAGAAATCCTAAGGGATCATCTTGGATTTGAGGGGTTGGTGTTTAGTGATGATTTGTCTATGAAAGCAGCCACCTTGATGGGTGATATGGCCTTAAGATCATCTAAAGCCTTTGAGGCAGGGTGTGACCTGGTCCTTGTGTGTAACGACCCAGATGCTGCTGATGACGTGTTATCAGCATGTATGAATATAGATTTCTCGGACGATCAAGATGTCGCTAAAAAAATGCGAGGGCTCATTGAAATGCCCATTAGTATTTCAATAAGCTCAGTGGAGTACAAGGTATCATCCAAGGAGCTTATGCGAACGCTGGCTGCAAATATTAATTAGTTAGATCGCTCCATATACTCACCGGTATCGGTGTTGACCTTGATTTTCTCGCCAGTTTCAACGAACTGGGGGACGGACACGTTGATACCTGTTTCCAATTTTGCTGGTTTATAAGATCCCGTGGCTGTGGCACCCTTGATGCCGGGTTCTGTATCGCTGATTGTTAGAACAACTGATGTTGGCAATTCAATTCCGATCGGTCGCTCATTATGCATGTTCACTCTAACGTCCCCGTTTGGCAGCAAGTAACCCGCTTGACCCTCTAAAAAATCAGCAGGTAAATTGAGCTGCTCGTAGTTCTCTTGATCCATGAAGACGTAATTGTCGCCGTCTTGGTAGAGGTATTGCATGTCACGTGTCTCTACGAATGCGCGTTCTATTTTTTCATCGGTTCGAATACGTTCATTCCGTTTGGTCCCGCCTTCGACATCTTTAAGCTCGAGTTGCATGAATGCTCCACCACGGCCACCAACGTGAACATGGTACGATTTAACAACTCGCCAAACTCGTTTGTCGAGTTCAATTAAATTTCCTACACGAACTTCGGTTGCAAGGACTTTTGCCACGGTACCCTCGATCAAATTAAAGATGAAAGATGAGATTCTACATCATATCAATTCCGCAACAGGTCGTTAAGCGCTGATGCCCGTTTCAAAACAGGCCTTCAATTTAGATTGTCGCAAGTGCCCACGACTGGCGAATTTCCTGGATGAGGTGAGGGATGATCGTCCCGATTATTTCGCACGTCCAGTTCCATCCTTTGGGGATTCCAATGCTCGTTTGCTGATAGTGGGTCTCGCACCAGGAATGCATGGCGCAAACCGAACGGGCCGCCCCTTTACTGGCGATCATGCTGGTGTTCTTTTGTTTCAAACGCTTTATGACTTAGAGTTTTCAACAAGCCCTGTATCTGAATCTGCATCCGATGGTCTTGAGCTTAAAGATTGTCGCATTACTAACGCCGTGCGGTGTTTGCCGCCTCAAAACAAGCCGATTGGGTCTGAGGTGAATAACTGTAATGAGTTCCTTCTGGAAGAATTACAGCGGGTCCCTAAAGCGGGAGTTGTCATAGCGCTCGGCTCAGTTGCGCATTCTGCGGTATTAAAAGCCCTTAATCTTAAGCAATCTCTGTATCCATTCGGTCATGAATCGATGCATGAGCTCAATTCCGATTTACGCATGATCGATAGTTATCACTGCTCCAGATACAACACGCAAACTCGACGGTTAACACACGAGATGTTCAAGAGTGTTTTTGTAAAAGCCAGAGAGTTGCTCAATCAAAAATGACGAGAGTGAACAAGGAATCAGGATTTAGTGGCCTCTTAGAGGCCAAGCGTTTGCCAGGTCTTCCAGGCGTCTACCGCATGCTGGGTCAGGACGATAGTGTTTTGTATGTCGGTAAGGCCGTGAATCTGAAAAAAAGAGTGATGTCTTACTTCCGAAAAGAAGGGAGTTTGTCGCCTCGAATTCAATTAATGGTTAAGCAAATTATTCGTATTGAATCCACAGTGACCCGATCAGAGTCTGAAGCATTGCTTTTAGAAAATAGTCTAATTAAGTCCTTAAAGCCAAAATACAATATCGTCTTCAGAGACGATAAATCATACCCCTACATCGTGCTGACCAAGCATGTGTTCCCTAAACTCAGTACGTATCGAGGGTCTATTGTGACCAAGGATAGGTTTTTTGGGCCATTCACAAACACCTATGCTGTGAGAGAAAGCATCCATCTTTTACAAAAGGTATTTCGATTGCGCACTTGTGAAGATAATGTGTTTTCTAATCGATCGCGTCCGTGTTTGCTTTATCAAATTCAACGTTGTTCGGGACCATGTGTGAAGCAAATATCAGAAGAAGACTATAGGAGCGATGTCACGAATGCATCGTTGTTTCTACAGGGTAAAGAAAATGAGGTGATTCATTCGTTAGAGAGTGAAATGCTCGATTACTCCGAGGACATGCAATTTGAACGTGCTGCAGTATTTCGGGATCGTATTCGTGCACTTACTAAGGTCCGCGAAACTCAATTCGTGACTGGCAGTGGAAATAGAAATGTCGATATCGTTACGGTGGCCAGCATAGATGGCTTGGTTGGCATCAATCTAACCGTTATACGTGGAGGATCACACCGTGGGGACAAGGTGTTTTATCCAAAAAATGCCTCGGAGCAAGATGAGTGTGATGCGTTGGAAGCATTTCTCACGCATCATTATCAAGTGGGTGATGTTCCTGACGAGATCGTGATCAATAAAAAAATTGATAAGGATGTTTTCATCAAGCATTTTCAGCAATCTTTTGAGCGGAAAGTTCGCATTAACGATAACCCTATATCGGAACGTCGGATGTGGTTAAAAATGTCTGAACGAAATGTTGAATTATCTATTCAGCAGCAATTGAGAACAAAAGAGACTCAAATGGACCGTCTGGTGGCGCTTCAAACCGCGTTAGGGCTAGAGGGGCACTTGAGTCGGATTGAGTGTTTTGATATCAGCCATACGATGGGAGAGGCCACGGTAGCCTCATGCGTCGTTTATGATCGAGGGGAAATGCAATTTGGTGAGTACAGACGATTCAATATCGATAACATTACCCCTGGCGACGACTACGCCGCCATGAATCAAGTTGTATCTCGTCGGTATCAACGGGTTATTACCGGGGAGGGTAAGCTCCCAGATCTCATATTAATTGACGGGGGCAAGGGGCAATTATCGTCATCATTAAGTGCTCTTAGTGAATTAGGTTTGGATGACCTGGCTGTGATCGGTGTTGGCAAAGGTGAAGAGCGAAAGGCGGGGAAAGAGACGCTGATCAATGCTCGAACGGGTGAGGTGATACAACTACACCCGCACGATTCTGGTCTCCATTTGATACAACAGATTCGTGATGAGTCCCATCGATTTGCTATTCAGGGGCATCGAAAAAGGCGTGATAAGAAGCGAACTCAATCTCGGCTTGAGGATATTGAGGGTATCGGGGCTAAGCGCAGACAAAGGCTACTTTCTCAGTTTGGGGGTGTTAAGGAGGTCGCTGCAGCGAGCATTGAAGAGATTGCTAAGGTTGACGGTATTAGCAAGAAACTTGCAGAACACATCTATCGGCAGTTACATTAATGGCATACATGCGCTCATCATTACCAAATTTATTAACGTGGGGACGGATCTTTTTGATCCCGATGCTCATTTGCGTGTTCTATATACCTGATTTGGTACTGCCTTCGTCAGAGAAGAATTTAACTGCCGCGTTTATTTTCACGCTTGCAGCGATCACGGATTGGCTGGATGGCTTTTTGGCGCGAAAATTTAATCAAACAACACGGTTTGGTGCTTTTCTTGATCCTGTAGCAGATAAGTTGATGGTTACGACTGCATTAGTGATTTTGGTGTGGTTAGATCGTGTCGGCATTTTTGTAGCTGCAATCATTATAGGTAGGGAGCTTGCCATTTCAGCTCTTCGTGAGTGGATGGCCCTCATTGGAGAGAGTCGTGGGGTTGCAGTTTCTTTTGTCGGAAAACTTAAGACAGCCGCTCAAATGGTTTCGATCATCTTGCTGTTTTTGTATGAGCCGATTTACTTTGTCCCGACTTATGAATTGGGCACCTTGTTGGTTTATGTTGCAGTGGTGCTCACCGTTTGGTCAATGTTCTACTATATTAAACGGGCGTCATCGATCCTCGCGGCTAATTCCAAATAAACTGTTGCAAGCCGCTGCCTAAGCCATTAATTATGTTTTATTAAACTTAAACTGTAGATGGGGGTGTAAAAAATCACTGATGGATCAATCACTTGTATCCTTGATTTGCATTAAGCGTGAAATGGTCATAAAATCACGCCCCTGTCTCTTATACACATCTCCGAGCCCACGAGACCTCTCTACATCTCG
>CAJXPC010000149.1 GCA_913057845.1 uncultured Pseudomonadota bacterium | reverse complement strand
GAGATGTAGAGAGGTCTCGTGGGCTCGGAGATGTGTATAAGAGACAGGCCATAAGCCTTTCGATTATCAAACATCTTAGCAACACTCATGTAATAGGCTCGGGCACTCTCAATCCCGATAGCCATATCAGCTATCATTGCCCCTTGAAGTGAATGGTTACGAACCGGCTTACCTCCGTAAGAACGGGTTGCAGTATACTCAATGACCTCCTCTAATACTGCTTGAGCGCATCCCAAACTCATCGGGGCACTCGTGAGCCTCCCCCAAGCGATATTTCCGCGGAACAATTGCCAATCAACCCCAGGACCGCCGGCTCGATACTGAATTGGCACTCGAACATCATCAAAATAAATAGCCGCATTAACGTCGGTCACACGCATACCCATCTTAGGCTCGGGCTTACCAAAGCTCAGCCCAGGAGTATCTTTAGGTACATATATAAGCGCCAAACTATCTTCATCATTATCCTCTTCAGTGGTACAAACCACGCAGTACAAGTCAGCCACACCAGCGGCACTTGGCCAAATTTTTTCACCCTTGATCACCCATTCATCACCGTCGCGGCGAGCTCGCGTGCGAATAGTCCTTGCCCGTTCAGCGACATCCTCAACGTTGCAACCTCCAGCAGGTTCCGTGATGGCCATGCAACCGACGCGGGGAGTATCGGTAGCAAACATAGGAATAAATTTATCCATGAGGAATTCGTTTCGCGCGCCCATAGCCGCAGCTAGAGACCACGGCGTCAGCAAACTATGTAACGACAACCCAGCGTCACCTCTTGAAATCTCTTCGGTGATGGCGCACACAGTAACCGCAGATCGAATGCCCAACCCACCATATCGTTCAGCGAAACCACGACGTTGAATCCCGAGCTCAACCAAACCTCGATTGACTTTTTCAAAAACCGAATAGTCTTCATCTAAGGCGGAACGAACAGGCATAACCTCTTTGTCTATATATTTTCTTACTGCTTCCACAAACATTAGGTCTTCTTGCGCCGTCAAAAATTCACCATACCGCTTCATATGCACTTTTCCTTGTAATTGATTTGTAGCTGATCCCGAAGAATACGTTCTGCTTAAGATAACATTAGCATAAGTTGTTCGCCACGAAACGGGGCAAGCACTAAGCACTAAGCACTAAGCACTAAGCACTAAGAAAACTGCGCTATTATGGTTGCATAACAACATTTACTTCCTTCGCACACAATTACTAATAAAAAAACCAAATGGAATTCACTCATGGCCTCTCCTATTGACTCTATTCAATTCAAACATGGACCTAAAATTAAAAATCGTTTTTTTCTTGCCCCACTGACAAATCAACAAAGTCTTGAAGATGGAACGCTAAGCGAAGACGAATATAAATGGCTCACCATGCGAGCTCAAGGCGGTTTTGGTATGACCATGACCTGCGCATCCCATGTTCAAGAAATTGGGAAAGGGTTCCCGGGACAACTTGGCATATGGTCAGACAGTCACATTGAAGGACTCACTCGTCTTGCTGATGGGATTAAACAAGCAGATAGCGTCGCTATCGTGCAACTGCATCATGCTGGATTGCGCACAACGAAGGAGATTGTTGGAGACACACCGGTAACCGCTTTCGATCACGCAGAGAGCGGAGCTCGTGGGCTCACAAACTCAGAGGTAAAAAAACTTATTGAAGACTTTATAACGGGTGCTAAACGAGCCGAAAAAGCTGGTTTTGATGGTGTAGAACTGCACGGTGCACACAGTTATATTTTATGCAACTTCTTAAGTGCTGAAATTAACCAACGCGAAGACGAATATGGTGGCTCTTTTGAAAATCGCGGGAGGATTCTATCTGAAATCATTGACGGCATTAAAAGCGCGTGTCACCGCGAATTCATACTAGGAGTAAGGCTTAGCGCGGAAAAGTTTGGCATGCGAACGGCGGACTCAGTTGAAACCGCTCGAAAATTAATGAATGATGACGTGATTGATTTCTTAGACATGTCACTTTGGGACGTTTTTAAGGTCGCTGAAGACGAGCAATTCGCAGGACAATCACTGCTGAGTCTTTTTACGGACCTAGAGCGAAAAAATGTTCAACTCGGAGTTGCGGGAAAAATTCGAACGCCACAGGATGCAGAGGCAGCAATGAACGCCGGAGTTGATTGGGTCATGCTGGGTCGAGCAGCGATGCTCGAGTGCGACTTTCCCAACAAATACGTTAACGACCGCAATTTCAAACCAGTCGAAATGCCTGTGCCAAGTAGTTACTTAGCGGCACAAGGCCTATCTGATAAGTTTCAAGTTTATGTTAGAGGAAGATGGCCAGAGTTTTTTGCTGACTGAAGAGTCCCGTTAAAAAGTCTCTATTGCGATCATTTACAATGTGCCAAAAATTGCGTGGCGGACTTCTTTTAAGCTAAAAATGATTAACCATCTGACTTGCGCAATGCCTCAATCTCCTGCTCCAAGTTGCGCAGCGTATCTTGTGTTCGCCTTAAAACCTCGACTTGAGCGTCGAACTCTTCCCTTGTAACTAAGTTGTGACTTGCGAACCACCCGGACAAGACCGCACGCACATTTCTTTGCACATCTTGAATTGGACTATTTTTCACTAAATTATTGATTTTATTCATTAATTCATCTAACACTTTCTTGTCTACCATCTGGATAACCCTCAACTTAGCTTTAATCAGTTACTTGATGAAGCCAATTGTAAATCCTACGCCGTCATACGTCTTTAAATATCCCGTTTAGTCCCACCTCAACGGCACCCCTCTAACATCTACTGAGACAGCGCACCACAACTGTCCGCATGGTAAAAATATGCACTATATTGGTGCATTTACCTGCGTCTTCATAGCTACAGATTTAAAAAATTCATATCTATCAATATCATATGTAAGTTGGCACGAAAAATGCTTAATCAATGTGTAAGGGCTGCCTTCCGACGGTAAAAATGTTGGTTTGCAGAATTTTTAGTCGTCCATTATGGGCATTCGTTACATGGAGCAACCATGAAATTAATAAGCGCAATCATCAAGCCCTTCAAGCTTGACGAAGTCCGCGAAGCACTCTCAGCAATTGGAGTGCAAGGGATTACCGTCACAGAAGTTAAGGGCTTTGGAAGGCAAAAAGGGCATACGGAACTCTATCGTGGAGCCGAATATGTCGTTGATTTTTTGCCAAAAGTTAAGGTCGAAGCCGCAATCAGCGACGACATTCTTGATCAAGCGTTAGAAGCCATTGAAAAGTCAGCTAATACCGGAAAAATCGGTGATGGAAAAATTTTCGTCTTTGATCTCGAACAAGCGATACGCATCCGAACCGGGGAAACCGGCACGGAAGCAATTTAAGCCTAAGAAAGGAAACGCACAATGCTTAAGAAACTATTGTTTTGGGCTACAACTCTAGGGCTTACAACGGCCGCAGGACCAAGTTTTGCAGAAGATACCCTCAGCGCTGGCGACACAAGCTGGATGATTGTGGCAACGGTGCTGGTTATTATGATGTCAATACCTGGCCTTGCTCTGTTTTATGGAGGACTCGTTCGAACTAAAAACATGCTGTCCGTTTTGATGCAGGTTTTTGCAATTGTCGCTCTGATGTCAATTTTATGGGCCATCGCAGGCTACAGCCTAGCATTTACGGAAGGTCCGTTTAACAGCATTATCGGCGGCTTCGACAAACTCTTTTTAGCCGGGATCACCCCTGACACACTCAGCGGGACCATTCCAGAGTACGTGTTTGTGACATTCCAACTTACATTTGCCTGCATTACACCCGCACTGATTATTGGTGCGTTCGCAGAGCGTATTAAGTTCTCAGCCGTTCTTTGGTTTTCCGCACTTTGGCTCTTCGTGAGCTACATCCCAATTTGCCACATGGTATGGGGCGGTGGATACCTCGGATCTAAAGGGGCACTTGACTTTGCTGGAGGTACTGTAGTTCACATTAACGCGGCTATTGCTGGCCTGGTTATCTGTCTGGTGCTCGGCAAGCGTTTGGGGTACGGCAAAGAAGCTATGCCTCCACACAATCTGCCATTCACCATGGTCGGAGCAGCGCTGCTCTGGGTTGGTTGGTTTGGATTCAACGTTGGTAGTGAATTAGCTGCAGACGGTACGGCTGGATTAGTACTCCTTACCACTCAATTATGTGCAGCTGCCTCAGTACTGGGATGGCTATTCATTGAATGGATCACCAGAGGCAAGCCGACTATGTTAGGCGGAGCTTCGGGCGCAGTTGCTGGTCTCGTTGCCATCACTCCGGCGTGTGCATTCGTTGGGCCGATGGGCGCAATCGTCTTAGGCCTCATCACCGGTGTCGTTTGTTTCTTCGCTTGTACCAAGATCAAATCCGCATTCGGTTATGACGATTCATTGGATGTCTTCGGCGTACACGGCATTGGAGGAATCATCGGTGCTATTGGCGCAGGCATTTTGTGCGCACCAGAGTTTGGCGGAGTCGGCTACGGAGAGGGCGTCACTATGGGCTCTCAGGTAGCAATTCAAGTCGAAGGCGTGGTAATTACGATCCTTTGGAGTGGTATTGCCAGCTTTATCCTTATTAAGATCATCGACGCCGTAATCGGTATCCGGCCTACAGAGGACGCAGAGCGTGAGGGGTTAGATGCAACCTCACACGGGGAAGCCGCTTATCACAATTAAAAACTTTTAAAGTTTCATCTCCCCTTTTTGGGCGCCTTGATGGCGCCCTTTTTTTATGAAAACCATAAAGTATATGTCTTCAACGGTCTGTTAGAATCTAAGGCAATAATCAGGGCAACACTCAATAAATAATCATTTCAAATGAAAGCCTTAGGTATCCAGTGAATTTACTTTTCGTACTTGACCCATTAGAGACACTCAAAATTGAGAAAGATACGTCTTACGTAATGATGCGGGAAGCTCAGCGCCGCGGACATCAAATATGGGTGACGACGCAACGTGGCATTCGAAGTGCTGCGGGAAGAGTCACGGTCAGAGCACAACAGTTACTGCTGACTGAAATACCCAACGCTTGGTATAAGGTCGTCGCGTCACAAGATTTATTTTCCTCCAATATTGATGGCGTCCTCATGCGGAAGGATCCGCCATTCGACATGGAATACATTTACACTACATATTTACTTGAGACCCTTGAACAAGAGGGGTGCCGAGTATTCAATCTGTCTCTTATACACATCTGACGCTGCCGACGAATAGAGAGGTGTAGAT
>CAJXPC010000148.1 GCA_913057845.1 uncultured Pseudomonadota bacterium | reverse complement strand
GTAGTCGCCGTATTTGAAGTCAGCTCTGTCAGCAAGACCAGCAATAAGACCATCACTAAAACAATCACAATAGTCGGAAACATTTCTAAACTTCCTAATTGTTGTCCAATCCATATAGATAACCCTGTTTTCTCAATTAAAGACGCCAGTGTCAATCCACCACCAAACAACAACAAAATACCGAAAGGGATTTTTTTTCCCCACTCCCAGTCCATGAGGAAAATACCTTTTTTCCAATCGACTGGGATTAAAAACGTTGATAATCCGACTGTCATAGCAATGACCGTATCGGACAATGTTAGTCCCGGGAAAGCCGCATTGATCCAGGGGCGCAATATCCATAACCCAGCCAGGGTAACAAAAACGCCCGCGACTAAAAATTCTCCGCGAGATAGCTTTCCTTGCGCCTTAACTTGTCGATCAATCGCCGCACTAATCCCTTCAATTCGTTCACGACTCAATTTGAAAATGATTTTTGTCAGCAACAGCCATGTCATCGCGAGCATCAGTAATGACAGGGGTAATGCAACTGCCATCCAATCTAAAAAGCCTATCTCTATCCCGTACGTTTGCTTGACGAAACCAGCAAAAAATGCATTAGGTGGCGTACCGACCAAAGTTGCCATTCCGCCAGCAGAAGCCCCATAGGCCAACGACAACATTAGCGCCTTGGGCAACCCGTCATCTCCTTGAAACCCACTTCCTCTATTTACCTTAAGAGTGCCGATTACTGACACTGCAATTGGCAACATCATTAAAGTCGTCGCTGTGTTGGAAACCCACATACTTAAAAAAGCGCTAACAGCTAAAAATCCACCCACTAAAAATGATGGACGGTCTCCACTCAAATTCAATACAAAAAGTGCAATTCTCTGGTGTAACTTCCAACGCTCCATCGCAAGAGCCACGATAAATCCACCCATAAACA
This sequence comes from uncultured Pseudomonadota bacterium, assembly GCA_913057845.1. Lineage (GTDB taxonomy): Bacteria > Pseudomonadota > Gammaproteobacteria > Burkholderiales > Eutrophovitaceae > Eutrophovita. The sequence goes on along the minus strand of CAJXPC010000148.1, from coordinate 4,268 downwards.
GAAAAATAACCGGGTGCGAATAAGAAACAACCGTCTCTTGAACCGAAGAAACCCCTAACAAGGGGGCCAACGGAATGGGTAACAAGGCAGTGGCGGGAAGCGGTATCGCCTCCGTAATCCACAGAACAGCCATGAAAATGCCTAGAGCTGCGACGCACCAGGCGTCGGCACTCAAGCCCTCGGGAGCTGGCACTTGGAGCATCACCAGAAAAAGCCCTATGCCAAAAACCCAACCAATTCTGGGAAGTTTATTTGTCGATAATTTTTCTGCTTCGCTATCTATACCCAAGATATACCTTCAAATAAAACGCTACATATTCTGTCGCATATCGCGGTCAGATTAGATGATTGAGTAGAAGGCACTCAGAAAAAATCACCATCAAAAATGAAGCTATAACTCAATCGTCCTGCTCCAAAAACCAGCCTGCGATCGTCTCAGTTATGACTTGATCTTCGATAGGCTTCAATCCACTCACTCCAACCGCACCAAGCATTTCACCACTTTTGGAATGTAACAAGTTACCTCCAGGCAATGCAGTCATTAAGGGGTCACAGTAATACCGAATATCAATCTTATCAGTATTTAAACGCTCCAAAAACGCATCAGTAGACATGCCCATTCGGGTCGCCGTACGCGCCTTTTGTTGTGATATAGCAATACTACGAATAGGTGCTTTATCCATGCGATAAAACGCCACCTGATATCCATATGAGTCACAGATGGATACACAAATAGGTCGCTTAAACTCTTCTTGCGCTTGTTTAACAGCAATATCTAGACATTTTTGCGCGTGCACCAAAGATATACTAGTCATACTTACCTCTCTTATATTTCTATCAAAAATTACAAACAATCAAAATTGAAAACTAATCATTTATTTGTTAAACCGTCTTCGCCATAGCTATTCGCAGGGCCGGCCCCATCACTGCCCAACCGACCATTTTCAGAAAAATGTCCCGCTCCGGGAACAAAATTGACCTCTATGCGTATGCCGTCTGGATCCTCAAAAAGAATCGAGTAATAACCTGGAGCAAATCGCCCTCCCTCTTCAGGACCGTGCACAATTTTCCCCTGTGCTAATGAACTAACAAATTCATGCGCAAGTTCGACATCCTGCCTTGAGCGTGCTCTAAAACATACATGATGCAAACCACTGGTATCTTGATTAAATCCAACTGATCTTTTTTCCAGCGGTGCTAGACGCACCATCACTCCAGTACGCCCACCGATGCTGTAGTGAACATCCTCATTATCAATCAACGTGCTCATAGACATAAAACCACAGAGTGCGCGCCAAAATTCGATACTGGCCGCGCTGTTAACGGTCAACTGTATGTGTGCAATTCCATTGATGTCTATACTCATAACGTAATGTTCATTTTAAAAATATGAATTTAACACATCTATTTTAGACTAACCGTTAAGTTATATTAATGATATAAACTTAAAGAAAAATAATTTTATGAATTAGCCTAAGGGGAGAGCAAGCATGATATTTCGTGGACCACATACAGAAGTGTCTGCACCAAAAATAAATGTTGTGGACTTTGTTCTTGGTGACATATCAGCGCATGAGAATAAAACCGCGATCATCCAATCTGAGACCAATCAAAAAATCAGCTACCGGGAACTGTCTGACTCCATCAATCAACTCGCAGCTGGACTTCAGACAGAAGGATTTAAAAAAGGTGATGTCCTTGCTATATATAGCCCGAACGTACCTGAATACGCGGTCATCTTTCTTGCCGTCCTAAAGTTAGGTGGAATATGCACAACTGTTAACCCTCTATACACAGCGGATGAATTAGCTAAACAACTTATCGATGCAAAGGCAAAGCTCATCGTTACAGTGCCTGATTTTTTAGATAAAGCAGAGGCAGCCATACAAAAACATCCGGTAGATGAAATCATTGTAATCGGTGGAGCTCAAGGTCACCGAAAGCTCGAAGACTTAATGCAGTCGAACAATCCGGTAATTGCACCTGAGATCTCTGCAGAAAATGATGTCTGCGCACTCCCGTACTCGAGTGGGACCACGGGTCTACCAAAAGGCGTCATGCTGACTCACTACAACCTTGTAATGAATATGCGGCAAACTGAAGGCATGCTAAGCCATAACGCGATCTGTGAACGAGATACAGTGCTTGGAGTACTGCCTTTTTTCCATATATACGGCATGGTTGTTATCATGCTCTACTCGCTTTATAGGCGAGGAACTATTGTTTGCATGTCACGCTTCGATATGGAGGGTTTTTTAGCTGCAATTGAGACCCACAAAGTAACCAAAGCCCCTATAGTCCCACCGATAGTATTAGGGTTGGCAAAACATCCTGCAGTCGAACGATACGATTTATCGAGTCTCGAGCTTATTCTCTCTGGAGCAGCCCCGTTAGGTGAGGGCGTCGCCATGGAAGCCGCGGCGCGAGTTGGATGCAATATTGCTCAAGGCTATGGCATGACTGAAGCAAGTCCCGTAACGCACTTACTCCCCATTGAAGGTCATGCAAAAAAAATAGGATCAATCGGTCTGCCCATTCCCAACACAGAGGTCATGATTGTTGATCCACAAACGGGAGAGCCTCTTTGCAATAATCAAAATGGTGAGATATGGATTCGCGGTCCGCAGATTATGAAGGGCTATCTAAATAAACCAGAGGCCACCGCAGAAAGCATCACGAAAGAGGGTTGGTACCGCACTGGAGATATTGGGTATGTCGACGATGAAGGCTTTTTCTATGCGGTTGATCGCATCAAAGAACTGATCAAATATAAAGGGATGCAGGTAGCGCCTGCTGAACTCGAAGCGCTCCTACTCACTCATTCTGCAATATCCGATGCTGCAGTAATTCCTGTAGCAGACGAGGAAGCTGGAGAGCTACCCAAGGCAGTAGTTGTAGTCAAAACTGGAGTGTCTGTGAGCGCAGAGGAAATTATGTCCTTTGTTGCGAAAAGCGTCGCTCCGCATAAAAAGGTCAGAATTGTCGAATTCGTAGAACAAATTCCCAAGTCAGCATCTGGGAAAATACTTAGACGCGTCCTGATACAAAAAGAACGAGAAAATAATTAACAAGAAAGAACGATGTACCAATCGACATGGCCCATCGTTCTAATCTCAAAAAAATAACTATCCAAGCTTTGTCGGTAATGAAAAGAAATTAACTGGCGTCATCAACTGATTGGTTTGGCTCTCAAGCGCACCAAGCTTAGCGCTTTCTTGTGTGTAGTTAATCCAATCTGGATCAGCCCACATTAATGCTCTTTTTTGCTCTCTATCGCCAGCATTCTCATAAATCCACATGTGAACATACTCGTTAGGGTTTCCACTCTCACATTGCATGTAAGCAAGCGGCTGGCCGAGATGTTTAGTTTGAGCAGTCTTACCTAATTTTTCATACAACGCCAGATGTTTCTTTATGGAACCAGGTCTACATCGATAAGTTCTCATATCAATCAACATTTAATTCCCCTTTGATCATTCTTGTTAGCCGAATTATTTCTTAATTTCAAGAAGATTAACCTCAAATATTAATGTAGCACCAGGTCCGATTTTTGGGGGTGCTCCACGGTCACCGTAAGCCGTATCAGCAGGACAAATCAACTGTGCTTTTCCTCCAACCTTTATCTTTTGAAGCCCTTCAGTCCAACACGTTATGACACCACTCAAAGGAAATGTCGCTGGGGAGCCACGAACGAGAGAACTATCAAACACAGTTCCGTCAATCAAGCTTCCTTCATAGTGAACCATGACTGTATCACTAGCACTCGGAAAATCACCTGTGCCTTCCTCTACCATCTTAACAATCGCACCAGATTCAGTTTTTACGACTGAATCATCTGATTCAAATTGTTTAAGGTACGTCTCAGAAACGGACGCTTCTTTCGCAGCAACTATTGCAGAACGCTCTGATACCATTTCATTGATCCTCGCTTCATAAATTTTCATGTCCACCTTAGCATCCACCCCCGATATGCCGTCCATCATGCCTTGCACAATCGGACCCAACTCTTCCTCACTCAGCGCGAAAGATTGCAATTGATTGCTGATAAGCATGCCTATGGCATATAGGGTTTTTTGATCCTCGGTCTCAAGTGAAACATCCGCCGTTACAGCCTCCTTCGAGCAAGCCGAAGTCAGTAACAATAGTGCTGCAAAATAAATCTTTTTCATTTGTTATCTTTCATAATTATTGAGTGAGCAATAATAATCGAATCTATAAAACCTGTCTCTTATACACATCTGACGCTGCCGACGAATAGAGAGGTGTAG
>CAJXPC010000147.1 GCA_913057845.1 uncultured Pseudomonadota bacterium | reverse complement strand
CGAGATGTAGAGAGGTCTCGTGGGCTCGGAGATGTGTATAAGAGACAGGGAAAACGGTATCAATACCGTGATTGGTACTGCATGGGAAAGTTTAGAGGACCCAGGTGTCGGATGTAGCCTTTAAATTTTAGATAGCACTTATTATCAAAACTAGAAGCGAACCAATAAGGTTTGTCTCGGATGTCATTTCAATGGGTAGTAAGGCTGCTGGTCGTATCTCATTTCCTAGTATGTTTGGTCTTGGCGTGAATGTATGGTTTTTTCTCAACTTGATTTAGCTCATCAGATAGATGCACTCTTTGACCAGTGCATTGACCTCGAATGCGATTCGGTGGGGGACTTGCATGTTGTTCGCGGGACGCTTGACGCAAAGTCTGCCGTGATTGTTGCGTTTGATTTTAATCGTGCCGGAGGATCCATTGGTCCGTCGGAAGCGAGTCAGCTGCGCGTTGCTATAACTACAGCCGAACAAATGACCTTGCCGCTGATTATGATGCTCAATACTGGAGGCGTTCGAGTTCCCGAAGGTGCTAATAGCCTGGGAGCTTTTCGGTTCGTCTTTAGAGAATTGCTGGACGCAAAAGTGAGAGGTTTGCAAGTTTTATCCTTAGTGACGCAGCAATGCTACGGAGGCGGCAGCATGCTTGCAGCGATTAGTGACGTTGTGTTGGTGAATGCGCAGTCGCAAATTTCGATGTCTGGGCCCAGACTGATCCAAGCCTTGAATCAATATGTCGAAGGGGATGATGTAACGACTGATCGGGTTAGGTTGGTTTTATGTGGTAAGAGTCGTGCTGCCACATCGGATCGATTTCAATTGGTTGAAGACAACATAGAGGGTTACCGAGGAGGTATCAAGCATTTGTTATCGTCCTCTGAAAATCTAGGGTCCTCTATCAAGCAATCTCTACTCAATCTGGAACGTAGATTTGCGGAAAATGGAGTGATACCTTCTGATCGGTTTACCGCTAAAGCGTCTATTCATCCGTCAATCGACAAGAGTAAGTTCGGTTACGGGAATTCCTGGTCTGGGAGAGCTTCATTATTCACGCTGGATACTCAGGTTGGCTCTGCAACAGCCACTTACGCATTAGTGACGGATTTTTTTGCGGATGCTGAGAGTATTTATGATTTAGTAAAAGCGATTGATGCTTTGCCCAATTCAATCTCGAACATTAATATTTTTATCGATTGCCCCAGTCATTCCCCCAGCCTGAGCGATGAAACGTTACTCTTGTCAGAGTACCTTGCGACATTGGCCCTGGGCGTGAGACTAAAACATTTGAGTGGGGTTAATGTTCATGTTTTGGTAATAGGTTCTTCGGGAGGTGGGATTTTTGCTGCATTATCTGCTGCGGCGTCACGCATGAGTATGCTTTCGGTCGGGTCAGTCCAAGTATTACCGCGAGCGGCGCTTAGCGCAATGCGTCGGCCTGATGATAAATTGATAACTACGAAACATTTGCTTGAGTCAGGATCCGTTGACGATATGCTTGAAGATCTCTCAAGTGTTTTGAGTTAGGAATTCGAATGGATGCGGCTACAGTTCTGATACAAGCCATGAATGGCATTCAATATGGCCTACTTTTATTTTTGGTGGCCAGTGGTTTGACGTTGATATTTGGCATCATGGGTGTAATCAATATTGCTCATGGTAGTTTTTATATGATTGGGGCTTACTTAGCCTGGTCATTAATGGGGTGGGTTGGAAGTTTTTGGATTGGGCTCATTGTTGGTGTCACAGTCGCATTGCTACTCGGGTTGGTTTTGGAGTGGTTGTTTATAAGGTTTTTGTATGACCGAGACCATCTCCAGCAAGTACTAGTTACATATGGGTTAATACTTATTTTTTCTGAGTTGAGAAGCATGATCTGGGGAGATGATGTGCATAGCGTTCCTATTCCGGAACTCTTGAATGGCTCAATACAATTAACGGAAAACTTAGCCTACCCGATCTATCGTCTTTGGTTGTCCGGTGTTTGTATCGTTATCGCGATACTGATGTTTTTGGGCATACAACATACTCGGCTGGGCATGATGATTCGTGCCGGCGAATCTGATCGAGAAATGACGAAATCTTTAGGTATAAATATCGGATTGGTCTACCGATTTATATTTGCGCTAGGCGTCTCACTAGCCGCTTTTTCAGGGATGATATCCGCTCCCATTTCGTCAGTATTTCCAGGCATGGGTAGCCAAGTACTGATTGTTAGTTTTGTGGTCGTCGTTATTGGTGGTTTAGGCTCGATCAAGGGGGCAATGATCGCGGCCTTACTGGTCGGGTTGATAGACACCTTTGGAAAAGTAATTCATTTGGATATTTTTGGAGTAAACATTTTTCCAGAGATGTCGGGAATGAGTATTTTTGCACTGATGGCGTTGATACTGATGTTACGCCCTCAAGGGCTATTCGGCAGGGAGCGTTGATTGAACACTATATTTAAAAATGCTCTTTTGATTGCAATTCTCATGATGCTAATCCTGCTCCCCGTCTTTGGCGAACGTTTTTACATTCAATTCGCCTCGAAGATTTTGATCATGATTATATTTGTGAGTAGTCTTAATTTGTTGGTTGGCTTCACTGGATTGGTGAGCTTAGGACACGCGGCATTTTTTGGTTCTTCGGGCTACGTTATTGCTCTTTTGAGCCCCATCGGGACGTCAATGAATTTATTTGTAGCGCTGCTGTCCAGTGTGCTGTGTGTGGGAGCTCTGGGCGCCGTATTTGGGGCTTTGGTGTTGCGCACAAAAGGTATATTTTTCATCATGTCTACGTTAGCTCTTGGTGAAATGTTATTTTATTTCTTACACGACACAGCTTTTGCAGGCGGTTCTGATGGCATCTATATCCACGACCGACCGGGGTTTAATCTATTTGGTTGGTGGCAACTCGATCTATCTAATGTAAGCCACTTTTATTATCTCGCGTTAATACTTGTATGTTTGGTTTTAATGTTGATCAAGAGAATTATGAATTCACCGTTTGGCCGTGTTATCTCTGGAATTCGTGTTAATGAACATAGAACCAAAGCTCTCGGATATCACACTTATAAATTCAAGCTGGTGTGTTTTGTCATTGCGAGCATGATTGCGGCTATCAGTGGATTTTTAGCTGCGGTTCAGTTTGGTGTTGTTAACCCGGAAATGGTTGGGTGGCATGCATCAGGGCACGCTCTTATGATGGTTATTCTTGGCGGTAAAGGTTCTATATTAGGACCTGTGCTCGGCACAACGACGCTTATGCTTGTTGAGGAAATCTTTCAGGTCGCAACCAAGCATTGGCAACTATTAACCGGAATTGTGGTGGTTTTGGTTGCGTTATTTTTTCCAAATGGCTTAGCTGGATTGAATTTTCCAAAAAAGAGACCTGAAACATGAGATCAGTGATTGAGGCTATAGGTTTGACAAAACGCTTTGCCGGTTTGTCGGCAGTTTCGGATGTCTCACTTTCTTGCGAGCCCGGAGTGATTCACGCTGTGATCGGCCCTAATGGAGCAGGTAAAAGTACATTAATAAATTTGTTGTCGGGTGACTTGAAACCAACAAGTGGAAAAATATTAATTGATGGGCTCGATGTTACTGGCTCTGGATCGTCCCAGATGAGTCTGCTAGGGGTGGGTCGGAGTTATCAGCGCAGTAATATTTATCCTAGTCTGACCGTCGTTGAGAATTGTAATATTGCCGTCCAGTCTCGCTTTGAAATTTCTATGCGGTTTTTGGGAGCCGTCAGCGCGTATCCCGGAGTTGAGGTTGGCACTAAGCGTGTCTTGGAGCGAGTAGGGCTTGAATCAGTTGCGCACAAAAAAGTCAGTCAGTTGTCTCATGGAGAACAGCGGCAGGTTGAAATTGCCTTAGCCCTTGCAACAAACCCAAAGGTGTTACTTCTGGATGAGCCTTTAGCGGGGATGGGGGCGGAAGAGTCCTTAAGGATTGTGGAATTGCTTCGAAGTATTCGATCCGAATTTGCGGTTATATTGGTTGAGCATGATATGGATGCGGTATTCGCCTTAGCGGACACGCTGACAGTGATGTTAAATGGCCAAGTGATTGACGCTGGGTTACCTCAACATATTCGTTCTAGTGCCCGGGTTCAAGCCGCTTATCTAGGAGGGGATTTTAGTGACTGATACGTTAGTAAATGTCACAGATCTGCACTCTCATTACGGATTGAGTCATGTACTCCATGGTGTGAGCTTGGATATTAAACGTGGTGAAACAGTAGCGTTGATGGGTCGCAATGGAATGGGCAAAACGACACTCATTAAATGTCTTATGGGTTTGGTGCCGGCCACTTCTGGCTCTATTCGGTTTCGAGGGCAGGATATTAGATCCTTAGCTACTCACGTACTCGCTCGCAGGGGCTTAGCGTATGTTCCAGAAGGGCGTGGTATTTTCAAAAACTTGTCTGTTAAAGAGAACTTGCTGCTAGCTGCGCGACCGGGGTTTGAGGGCCGAATGGAGTGGACCTACGATCGAGTGCTTGATAGTTTTCCGCGACTTAAAGAGCGTTTGACTCATGGTGGACAGCAGCTCTCCGGGGGGGAGCAACAGATGTTAAGTATCGGTAGAGCATTACTAACCAACCCTGATTTATTGATATTGGATGAGGCGACAGAGGGGCTCGCGCCGCTAATTGCCAAGGATATCTGGAGCATAATCGGCATCGTTAAAAGGTCTGGCATCTCAACTGTAATTGTCGACAAGAATTTTAACGCGCTCTCAAAAATATCGAATCGAAGTGTCGTAATGGTTAAAGGTGGCGTTGTGTTTGATGACTCTCCGTCGAAACTAATTGAGCAACCCAAAGAACTTAAAAGTTGGTTGGGAATTTAAGGTTCCCAATCAGTCGGTAAATTTTTTTGAAAGAACTGCAGTCATGAGAATTACGGATAGTGTATTTGATATCGATGATAAGAGATTGGAGTATAGATGTATCGAGCCTGATGATGCGACTTTGACAACAGACGCACTTGTTATGTTGCATGAAGGTCTTGGTTCTATTGACTTATGGAAGAGCTTCCCTGAGGACCTTGCTAAAGCAACGGGATGTCGTGTTTTCATATATTCGAGATATGGGTATGGTAGATCCACGGCTCTCTCCGAAAAACGGTCAGTGGAATATATGCATGATGAAGCCTTGAATGTTTTGCCTAATTTTTTAAAACATATTGGAGTCGTGTCGCCCATATCTGTCTCTTATACACATCTGACGCTGCCG
>CAJXPC010000146.1 GCA_913057845.1 uncultured Pseudomonadota bacterium | reverse complement strand
CTTGTCGAAGCATGGATGGAGACTGCGGGCGACATCGACAAGATTGCATTACGCGAGAAGATTCGCGTTTCAACGCTATCCCGATTTGCAGCCATTCGTTCAAAGAGAAGCAAAAAACAATTGCAAATAACCGCTAGAGTCAAGCGCATCCATGCCATGCTTGAACCGAGCAACCTTATTGACAGACATATCTGGCTGTTCAAGGGTCCATGGATCGACGAGTCAGCAGATGAACTTGAAGACATAGAAAACATTGACTATGAAGAACGCAATAGACGGATCCGTAAACAACGGTCCGATGCGCTGAAAGAAATTTATGGAATGCATGGAATATCCGGCTTATTCGAAACAGCAACTCGCAGTGGAGCATCAGGAATCATCGGTGCTCTTTCGGCAGAGAATGTACTGGATGAGGGAGAATTGCTCGCGTTGATAACGCTTGCGTTCGACACAATGAATGAGAACGAACATACCACCCGCACCGCGGAATGGATGATTCAGGGCATTTTAGGAGCGATATCCAACGACAAGAAACTTAATGTATTTCTTAAATCCGCTATAACTACGATAGGACCAGAGAGCGCAGCTAAATTATTAACGCTCGCCCCCTTCGGCGAAGCCGTGTGGGTACTGGCATCTTCTTATGGAGAATACATTGAAAAGCAGTACTGGAAAGACGTTGTTCCCGGATGGCTGCATGACTCACCGTCAGAGATAACCAAAGCGGTGGATATGATTATGAAGGCGCGGCGACCGCGTGCAGCATTTGCACTCGTTAAGGATCAACCCAAAAAACTGCCTGTTCGCACACTCTTTCAACTTCTCACTGTCATGGCGCAAGACGGCGATGATAAAGCCGGTGAGTACCTGCTCGAACACTATTACGTCAAGAAAGCATTTGAATGCATTGACAAGACAAGCGAACTTTCGCTCGAACAGAAGGCCAGCCTAGAATTCGCATACTTAGAAGTGCTAGACCGCTCATGGGACCGAGGTTCCAAATCCGCAATCCCGAACCTCGAACGCTATATTGAAGAACACCCGGAGGTGCTAGTTCAAGCCATCGTATGGGCATTCAAACGCAATGACGGAGCAGCAGATCCAGCAGAATTTAGGGTCGAAGAGGAAAAGGTCAAATTTATGGCTGAGAAAGGATACAAGCTCATACAAGCACTGCAAAGAATTCCAGGAAGTGACGAAAACGGAAATGTTGACTTCGAGCATTTGGCAAGGTGGACTAAAACAGTACGCAAGTCTTGCGCTGAACTGTCACGTGGCGAAACGGCAGATTATGTAATTGGAGAATTATTTGCATCAGCCCAAATCGGCAAGGACGGCGCCTGGCCTTGTGAAGCAGTAAGGGGCCTGATGGAAGATATTCAATCTGAGTCGATGATGCGCGGGGCACATATTGGCGTATACAACTCGCGAGGGGTACATACAAGAGGTCCCGGAGGAGAACAGGAACGCCAACTGGCCGACAAGTACAGAAGTTGGGCTCATCAAATACGTACAACATCACCATACGTTGCCTCCGAACTGCTTATGAGACTGACAAGTACTTATGAACGGGAAGCCGCCCGGGAGGACACCGAAGCGCAAATCAACCAGAGGTTACGCTAGTCGAATGTCGGGCACTGGACTCAGCAAAGAGAAGATCGTCTATCAATCCAAATACGACGACTTTGATATTGAAGCAAAAATCAAAGTTTGGCCAATTGCCGATCATTGCCACCCTAAAGGGTTAGTCAATTTGGACTAACGTAGCTGGGCCAATACCGGAAAACATTTTCAAAGAACTCTTCGCGATCAAAAAATGGAATTGCGATTTGCTTGCATATGGCGTTTCGTTGTAAATAATAGGAATGGTGTCAATTTTTTGGATGCCATCAATGTCAACTACCCCCACAACAGAATGGGTTCCCGATTTTGTAATCCGGGCCCCAGGTTTTACCTGGCAACTAGTGCAGATCGCCAAAAATGTTGAAGTCCCAGTGAGCTTTTTGCATGACTTGGCTCTAAGTCTGCAAACGAATGAAACTATTTGGTTCAACCATTACCTTCAAAACAAAACGAAAGACCCTACTCTCGATGTACCGATAGATTCAGAAGGCCAACTTCACTACCTAATGGGATGGCTAACCATCGATTGTTACCGTCAGGCAATTGAACAATGGGGTAAGCAAGACCAATTTTTTAACAAACTTTCCAAGATTGTCGACGCTTTGAGCCGATTGGACGCATTTAGAAACTCCAGTTTCTACTACCACCTACGAACTGATATAAAGCTGAAATTCGGAAATGGTGAGACGGTTTCACGAGGCTCGGCACCATTCTTGGAATTGATGAATCAAACGGGCACCTCAAACTGCAGAGGCATCTATCCACAACTGGTTCTATGGCTGATAGAAAGAAGCCATCAAACTTATCTGCACAGCAACAAGACCACAATCCTGACACGACAAACGTTCGAGTTGTTGAACACACTTCGCAATCTAAACAGCGGAACTTGGTCATTCTTATCAGAGCGTTTGAAACGTCAAAAATGGGATCAGAATTACCTAGACTTCCGACAAACAATCCTTCAACAAATCTTTCATGAACACGAGGAACGTCAATCTGAAAACTTCAAAACCTCTCAGAAGATTCGATATCTCTCGAAGAAAATCGACGACCTCAGATCAGAACCGATAATTTTCTTTAGTACAAGTGAAAAGCCTTGGACCCTGATTGACAACTCAATCAAGACACCCTCTCTTCACTCACAACTCAAAATATCAGATGATGAAGCCGTCGGAGCAACCCTCAATGACGAAACACAGTCATTGAAATCAGAATCTGCCGATAAACAATCAACAAATACGCTGATTCGAAAATCCTCACACCAAGAAAGGGTAATCGATAGACCAAAGAAAATCGACGATCAAAATAGGAAGTGGCAGAGATCAGTGGAAGAATCTGTATGGTGTGCGGCCAATCCTTTTATCAACAAGGAAATCGAAACTTTTGTCCAGAAATTTGAACCTGATGCAGAATTACCGGAGCAAGTTCGCCTAACGCTTTTGGCTAATGAGCATTTAGATAGCGAGGATGTAGAGGTAATCGCAGCGGTAATTTGGCTACAGATAAAAACCAGCCAACCGTTGAAAAACCTCGCTTACACCGAACCATCATTTGTTAGCCAAGAAGATTGGCACTTCAGTCATGACCTTAGCAAACTCCACCGGCAGAGACCTCAGTTCGACCCCTACAACAAATTGTCAGAGGACGAATTGCCAAGTGATGTAGAGACCATTCAGCACATTGACCTTCCAAAGCGAATCATCCAGCTTTTATCGAAATACCAAAATTACAAATTACCAATAATCGAACTACTGAGTGCCAACCAACAGGCAGCTCCTGTAGAGAGACAGGTTGGGAGCACTGAGGGCTTGGAGGCAAACAGGGCTGATAGCTACTCGAGGACTCTTGACCGTATATTTATCGGACTAAAACTACTCAACAAAATTCTACAGGTTGATCATTCAAATTGGCCGTGCCATTGTCTGCGACTCATTCACAATCGTGACACAAGAAACTTGACTGAAGGTCAACTTTTGCATCTGCGGCCAAACGAGCAACGCGATGCGAGCACTGCCTATTATCGGAAAAGTGACAGTCGCGGCACCAACATCGCAGGGTCCATCTACTGCCCTGATTTATTGAAAGCACAAAATCAAGTTCATTTTCTTTGTAACTCAATTTTTGAGAAAACCCAAAGTAATGATCTCTATGAGTTTTGGAATTCGGTAACGGATCTTGCAATTCTGCATTTGAGTCTTGCGACCGCACCCAGGCCGCTTTTAGACCCATTCGCAGAGATCGCTAACTTCGATCTAGACCTTGCCCTTTTGATTATCATCGACAAGGACCTTGGCAGCCGAAATGCCACCAGAGTGGTTCCGCTAAATATAGAGTTTGTTAATTGGGTAAAAGAAGTCTACCTTCCCTTACTGCAAGAATTGTCGGAACACACGGAATGTAAAAAACTGGCTGCCTCAATCGCTGAACTTGCCAATCCGAAAAGTGAAGTCAAACAAAAAATTCCGTTCTTCTTCCACATTTCGGACAAAGGAATCGAACATATTGGCGAAAACTGGATCTACAACTACACACAAAATAAAGACTTGGTAAGCAATTTTTGCAGGCACTTAGCGTCTAGTCACCTCCAGCTTCCAGATCGCGAACTAATCGACCAATTACTTGGACATCAACATCTAAAACTTGCCATTCACGGTAGCGGCAGCACCCGAATACGAAAAAAGGATCTTGATGCAATCCGCATTGGCACAACAGCGCATTTAGAACGTTTCTTTCCAGAGAACCTTCCTACCGTCCATCTACCGGCCGGCACTTCCTTCAGCGGAAAGAAATTTCCGAAGTTTTTTGGAGAAGAAAAACGCCGAAGAGATCGACTATCTAAATTTGGTCGGCTAAAAAAACAGATTGAATCGTTCGCAGCAGACATCAACAAACTTCAACCGGAAAAACGCGCGAAAGCCGCTCAAGAAACCCTCACAACAATTAAAACAACAGAAAAATACCAGGACTCATTCAGAGCACTAGCATCTCATTTTTACAAATGTGTTGATGGAGTCGACTTTGGCAATATCGAATATAAAACATGGCTGGGCCTTGAGGAACGAAATCCGATTGACACCAGGTGGCTAATAAATCTTAACAAAAGACAAGTTATCGATGACGAACTGACAGGTTTGCTCAACGACCACAAACAATTCAAATCAATCGCTGACTTGAATCTTCTTTTTGCCTTTTCATTGGTCACGCTGAATGGCATTACTGATTTGGCAATCCTCAAAAGAGCGCTTATGGAAGATTACCGAACATTTAGTTTGGATGACAAAGTGCACATTGAGTTTGCCTATGAAGACATTGATCCTAACTTTGCTGTTACACGCCGTCACCAGCTCACAGTGCTATCTGTGGCCATTCTGATACTTTTGAACAATGGCCGCGGGCGGCAAAGGAAGGTAGGTATTGCAAACCAGGGGCCCAGCGATGCGTTGACAAAACGACTCAGGGAAATTGGACTGCAAGGGAAGCATTCGATTTCAATAATCGAAAAAATAGTCGAACTTGAAACGGCACTTCAAATTTACCAACTTCCCACTCCCATGGCACAAATAGCCACTGGTGAAATCCAGCACCTGTCTCTTATACACATCTGACGCTGCCGACGAATAGAGAGGTGTAG
>CAJXPC010000145.1 GCA_913057845.1 uncultured Pseudomonadota bacterium | reverse complement strand
AAGCTTCTTCACTGCATGCGGCTATGAACCGGAATGATCCAAATCCGCTCTAATTAGCTATTGTGAGCGGCTGTAAAAAAATGAATGTTTTTATTGGAAAAAATTACAAGAAGTTGAAAGTGGCGCAACTTATAAAAACAGTTATACTGTTTCGATAGGTACTTTGAGGATGTTTTCTGTGCGTCGCGTTCCGCAGTCGGCGGCTCTATCCCGTCTGTTGGCTGAGCCATTATCGCGCGGTCCTTGGTCCGCCAATCGTCTATCGGACGCAGAGTGTACTCTCCCAGACTAATGCGAAGGGTGCCCCTCCTTTTTTTATCCGACCTTTGACAGACATAGTTCTGGCACCTCCACAGGTAATCCTGCAGATCAGGCCGGGCGCATCGGTATCCACAATCTCGACAGCACGTCTCTCCAGCAGTTACGGAAAGCCTTAGTGAGTTTGCCTCTGGCGAAAGCGTCGAATGCAGGATCGTTATCGGAGAAAGGAGAATTATCGACTACCTTATTGAGCTTTGCTGGAAAGGGGCCAATGAGGCGCTCAGAGAACGAAAGATAACGATTGTGTTTCAGCTGAAATATGGTGTATTTAAATTTCAAGCATTCGTACGAAATTTTGCTGGAAAAGAGTTTCTGATGGCTCGTGGTACTATCGTATTAAAGTTTTTTATATCGACGCTTGTAGTTTGTCTTACTGTGAGCGGCGCGGTTGCTGACGGTCTGACATTTCAACGGCAGGTAGCAAAAATTTTGGATGAGCACCCTAGAATAGCATCTGCAAAACACACCGTCAGGTCTCTCGGTCAAGGGGTGCGGGTCGCAGAGAAAGCATGGTTTCCCGATCTCGCGGTTACAGGAAGCCGAGCATACGAAGATCGGAATAATGCAAGCGGTACAGACGATACTCAGCTTAATTCGAACGACGTCAAGTTTACGCTCACCCTACCAATTTATGATTTCGGTTCCAAGCAGAGCGGAACAAAAATTGCGCGCTTACAATTGTTGCAAGCGGAAAAAACACTGCAATTGACCAAACAGTCGATAATTCTGGAAATCGGTATCGCACAAATCGGAGTTTCGACGGCGATTGAGAAACTGAGGTATGCAAAAAGGTCGCTATTAAACCTAAAAAAACAAACAAAGCTTGAAGATATAAAAGTCAAAGCCGGCGCTGGGGTATCAACTGATGTTCTTCAAGCCAAAGTCCAGTTAGCGGGCGCTCGTGCACGGTTCGAAGCGTCTAAAGGCATTTTGGCCAACCAAGAACATCGATATCGAGCAGTTTTTGGAGATTTACAGAATGATTTTCTTAAGCCGCGTAAAATAAAATCACAAATCGAAGACTTGCCTGAAACGAAGGAGGAAGCTCTCGAGGTTGCACGAAAAAATAATCTCCAAATTCAATCTTTGTCGGACGCTGTTTCAATCTCAAGAACAGCGGTCTCGCAAATTCAGTCAAATACATTGTGGCCAAAAATTAATTTTATTGTCGATAATAGTTATAAAAAAAATGTTGGCGGAACCCTTGGTGTGGCGCAAGAACTCGTCGCAAAAATCCAATTTACTTATAATTTTAACCTGGGTTTTTCGGCTCTCAATAGCATCGACGCGGCTAGAGATAATTTTTCCGCAACCCAAACGCAACTCGATGACGCGCGACGTTTGATTGACGAAGCTGTTAGCAATGCTTTTGTTGCGTACCGGCAAGCAGGAATAAATGCAGAGCTTTTAGCCGAGCAATCGGAGTTATCCGGCGCTTTCCTGGAGCTTGCGAGGAAAGAGAGAACGCTGGGCAAAAGGTCTTTGATCGAAATTTTGGCTGGGGAGACAGCAGAGATAAATGCGAAGTCAGACGCCGCCGAAGCTAGGGGATCTATAGCCTCAACCAGCTTGGTACTTCTATCTGCCATGGGTATTTTAGAGGCCCGGCACCTGGAACTGGAGTAATCCGAGTTAGTAGTTAGTTAAGAATTTTACCGAGGCCTGCTAAGAGAAGGTAGAGCATCTGGTTCGATCTGCGCGAACTCATCCAGCGTTTCGATAAAATGGGATAGCGTCCTTATGCCGTAGGATAATACAGAGTTTTTTATGAACGGCGTTGTCCGGAGCCGCGGCCCCTGCTGTTCTTGACTTATTTGGAATGGACGCTTAAACGCGAAATCATGAGTAACGAGGCTTGCTAAGAGAGCTTATTTGACAGGTTCATAGGGTATCCGCACCGGTCCTGCGTATCTTGAAAAGTTAGCGTATTAAGCGCTTTTGATGAAGCAACAACTCGACGCTGGCGGTACCCTCCAGTCCGCCCGAAACCTTCACTTTTGCTCGCGCAATGCGGACGCCGGAGAACGGCCTGCCATCGACCAAGGAATCCGACACAAAGCCGAGAGACCAGCCCTCGTTCGAACCCTTAAAAGGGTGGCAGAACTCGAGCGCAAAACATAGAGGCACAACTTTCTTATTTAGCTGCACTGACTGATTTAGGCATCTTAAATAATCCATCGCGCGATTAGTTAAAGCCGGTAATTGACCGTATTTTTGCAATCGACGAATTCAATCCGAAAGCGTTGTGGGTCTCTGGATTGATCGCCAAGTCAGAGGGTAGAAATCCTGACGCTCTTCGCGAATGGTCTAAATTATTATCGACTTACACGCCTACTAGTGTCGAATATCGAGACCTAAAATATAAGATAAGCGAGTTAAGAAATTAGTTTCGACTGAGGAGCCTGTCTTCATTTAGAGGTTGCAGAATATACGCCATCCCAGTCAGCAGGAAGGTCACCGCCTTTATATTCTTCAATGCGATTTGAATAAAGACCATTCAAAACTGACAGATCATAGTTACGACTTTGTTTGATGGTCTTCAAAAGGTCCGTAGCATTTCCCCACTTTTGCTGACGATATTCTGAAAGAAATTGGTCCTGTAGTTCTGCTGCCGCCATAAATTTCTGCTCGTTTTTTACCCGCTCATCACCAATTAAGGCATAAATCCTTACTGGTTGTTTTTTTCCTATGACGCGGATCAAATCTAGCTCAAGCCAGGCAAATTCTGGGAGAGTTTTCGCGGTCTCCTCGCCGACCACGATCGGTAAACCGTAAGTTTTAGACTGTCCCTCTAAGCGCGAGGCAACGTTCGCAGTGTCGCCCAACACAGAATAGTCGAAGCGCTGATCCGAACCCATATTCCCGACACAACAAAAACCAGTATTGATGCCAATACCAATAGAAATTGGCAGCCTTTTTTTCCCATCTATCGCGGTCTGTTGTTCCAAGCTGCCATTAAACACTTTTAGCCCCTCCATCATCGAAAGAGCAGCCCTTGTTGCTTCTTCTCTATGTTTCGGATTATCTAGCGGTGCATTCCAAAATGCCATGATTGCATCGCCCATATATTTATCGATGGTGCCACGGTTTTGCAGGATGATATCTGTCATCGGAGTAAGGTATTCATTGATGAATGATGTCAATTCGGTAGCATTCATACTTTCTGAAATTTGGGTGAAACCCCGAATATCCGAAAATAGGATAGTCATCTCCTTGGTTTCACCACCCAGTGTAAGTAAACTTGGATCCGCCGCTAATTGTTCTACCAGATCGGGGGAGAGGTACCTACTAAATGCACCCCTAACAAATTTCTTTTCCGACTCCGTCCTTATAAAGGCGATAAATGACCCGATTACATACAACAAAATTACAACAAGGGAGGGATACACGGGATCAAGCAATAACAAAGCGTCGGTATAGGCGACCCACGACGCGATACTGGAAAGTAATAGCCCGCTGGCTGCAATTAAAATGCACCAAGATGCGCCCCAGCGAGGTATAAGGAATGAAAGTGTTGTTCCGACAATCACCAACCAGATTAGCTCGGCACCCAGCATCCAACTGGGACGGGTTAAATGGCTCCCAAGCATCATTTGTTCAATAGCCATCGCATGAATTTCCACTCCCGCAATAGCAGGTTCGAGTGGCGTCGATCGTATGTCTTTCAATCCGGAGGCACTTGTCCCAACTAAGACGATATTTCCCTTGATCTTCTGAGCAAGAAATTGCGACTCTATGACGTCAACAGCGGAAACATATCGCTCAGGGATATGCCCCGTATCGTGCAGCCAAATTTGCCCGCTTCCGTTAGTTGGTACCTTTATCCGCCCAACACGAATTTGCTGCAGACCTAAATTTTCGCCGAAGGCGTTCTCACCGCTCGCTCCAGACGACTTCAATAGATACGTGGAGGCTTTTTGTGCAACCCTCAGCGCTTCGACGGACAATGTAGGAAAAACTTCGTTAGAGAATTTCTCATCGGATTTTAGCCTTACGAATAATGGGATTTTCCGAATAATTCCATCGTTATCCAGGCTACTATTAATGCTACCGAGCCCTGCCGTTTTAGAACTTAATATGTCCAGCGGTCTAACCGCACCACTGTAGGTTTGGAGAAAACCACGTGGGTCGTCACCCTGCCTAGCGTAGCTCCATTTAGCCTTTGGCATCTCAGGTATGACACCTGTGTTGTCGAACATCACGCCGAGGACGGTTGGTAGGCGCTGAAGCCGTGACGCCAGAACCTGATCATGGTCAGGAAGCTTTTTCACTAGTTCTAAAAGGTCTTTATTCTGCTTTAACTCTAAATCATGGCGCCATTGTTTGATTATTTTTTTCGGAGAAGTTCGATCAGGTTCTGCAAACAGCACATCAAAGGCGATCGCTGCAGCGCCTGCACGCTCTAGCTTGACCAACAAATCAGCAATTACAGTCCTGGGCCACGGCCACTGCCCGAGCGCCTTAAGACTTTTTTCATCGATATCAACAATCCGAACAGGCAAGGCTGAATATGGTCTAGGTTCTAGCCTTTGCAATTGATCAAAGGCACTTAACCTCAACTGTTCTAAGGGGGCTGGATCAACAACTCTCACAACCACGGCAAACGCAAGGAGAACGAAGGGTACAAATTTCATCAGACGTTTCATCTACCCGACCCGAATTCTAAGTGTAAAGTGTGAGTTCTTGTGTTTACTATACGTCGCGCCTCAAGCCGATGCCACAGTATGATGCCCTGCCCCAATTATGGGGGCGCTTTTAGCTACTTCTGCCCCGTACATTCATTGTCCTGACAGCAAGAAGTTTCTTAGCTCTTTCTGCCTGGTCTTAGCAATGTTTATTTGACGGAATTTTTTATATCTCTTAAAGAAAAAAGCTAATGAGAGGGGCGCAACTGGCGCTGTTCCCCGTCAGCACCCATGGCCCAGATTTGAGGTTGTGATTTAAGGAGAGATTGGGTCTCGTCGTAGTGAC
>CAJXPC010000144.1 GCA_913057845.1 uncultured Pseudomonadota bacterium | reverse complement strand
CGAGATGTAGAGAGGTCTCGTGGGCTCGGAGATGTGTATAAGAGACAGCGGCAACTGGACTGAGTGTGTTGCATCAAACACAACAGGACATTCGGTATTACGCATAATCGCTAGGGAACGCATGTCCGAGACCAAATTATTGTACCCAAAACTTGCGCCTCGCTCACAGACAAGGATGTTGTCCTGACCACTAGCATCCTTAGCTTTTTTGACAACTTCTTTCATTTCATTCGGAGATAAAAATTGGCCCTTTTTGATATTAACAGGCAAACCTGTCGCAGCAACCGAGCGAATAAAGTCGGTTTGTCGACACAAAAATGCAGGCGTTTGCAACACATCAACGACCGCAGCGACCTTGTCAATCTCATCAATCGAATGGATATCGGTCAGCACCGGCAATCCAACTTGGGACTTGACTAACGAAAGTACGTCTAAACCCCGCTCTAGCCCCATACCTCGATACGAATCATTGGATGACCGATTCGCCTTATCATAAGACGCTTTAAAGATAACTGGTATCGATAGTGCTTCTCCAATCTCTTTGAGCGCCTGCGCAATATCAAGGGTCATTTTTTCTGACTCAATCACACAGGGCCCTGCAATTAAAAAAAGCGGAGCGTCAAGTCCTACAGGAAATCCAGCTATCTTCACAATACCAACCCATTAAGTAAATTTGATGTTGCAGGGATACACATTACTTTGACGCTTATTAAATCTCAACGTTTTCTAGCGCTGCAGCGACAAACCCATTAAATAGAGGATGCCCCTTCCTGGGCGTAGAAGTGAACTCTGGATGAAATTGACACGCCAAAAACCACGGATGATTCTCTAACTCAACCACCTCACACAACCCTTCATTTTCAGAAGTTGCAGACACAATCAACCCGTTCGATTGAATTTTATCGAGATATTGATCATTCACCTCATAACGATGCCGGTGACGTTCGCCAACGGATGAGGAACCATAAATCTGCTGTACTCTAGATCCCGACTTGAGCAACGCCTTTTGCTCACCAAGCCTCATTGTTCCACCAAGATCAGAACCAAGACCCCGTTTTTCCAACTCACCCGAAGCGCTCATCCATTCCGCAATGAGCCCCACAACGGGATATTTTGTTTCACTATCAAACTCAGTACTGTGAGCACCTTCCCACCCAAGGACATTTCGAGCAAATTCTATGACAGCCAACTGCATCCCTAAACAAATGCCCAAATATGGAATGTTATTCTCTCGAGCAAACTTGATTGCTTGGATTTTCCCCTCAACACCACGACTCCCAAATCCGCCAGGAACTAGGATCGCATTCATACCCTCCAGCAAAGCAACCCCACGAGTTTCTATTTCCTCTGAATCAATATAGGAAATATTGATCTTTGCGTCACAGTGAATACCAGCATGAATCAAAGCCTCAGACAATGATTTATACGATTCAGTAAGATCAACGTATTTCCCAACAAGCGCTATATTTACGTGCTTTGTTGGATGTTCAATTCGTTGAATTAAATTATCCCACTCGACCAAATTTGCTGGCGGCGCTTTAAGTTGCAGTTTAGTTAGAACTATCTCATCCAAATTTTGCGCATGTAAAAATGAAGGGATCTTATAAATACTGTCCACATCAATTGCCGATATGACTGCGTCTACTGACACATTCGTAAACAGCGCGATTTTTCGTCTCTCAGCTTCCGGCACTTCCCGTTCAGAACGACAAAGGATAACATCTGGCTGAATACCAATTTGGCGAAGTTCCTTCACCGAATGTTGTGTGGGTTTAGTCTTAATTTCACCAGCCGAAGCAATGTAGGGCACTAAAGTCAAATGAATGAAACACGAATTCTCTCGACCAAAATCAAGGCTCATTTGTCGAACAGCCTCTAAAAAAGGCAACGATTCAATATCACCAACCGTACCACCAATCTCAACAAGCGCGACATCAGCGCCATCAGCGCCATTTATAATTTGTTTTTTAATCTCATCTGTGATGTGCGGAATTACCTGGACAGTACCTCCTAAATAGTCCCCACGACGCTCCTTGCGAATCACAGATTCATAAATCTGACCAGTAGTAAAATTATTACGCTTGCCCATCCGCACATCAACAAAACGTTCGTAATGCCCTAAATCCAAGTCCGTTTCAGCACCATCGTAAGTAACAAAAACCTCTCCATGCTGAAACGGACTCATGGTCCCAGGGTCAACATTGATATATGGGTCAAGTTTTAGCATCGTCAGTTGAATACCTCGAGATTCAAGGATAGCCGCGAGCGACGCAGATGCGATGCCTTTACCTAGAGATGACACAACGCCGCCAGTAACAAAAATATATTTAGTCATTTCACGTGTACTTCATCTAAAGGTTTCGTTGATCCGATTGTAACATCGGCTTTGAGCACCTTGCGTCAAGATTTTGACGCAAGGGCTGTGTGGAATGTCTACAAAAACTATTGATTTAAATAGATTTTTTATTTGACAGGTTTTTACCAAGATACATCCACGTATCGACAACCGTGTCTGGATTCAACGATATCGCACTTATACCTTCTCCAACTAACCATTCGGCAAAATCCGGATGGTCAGATGGGCCTTGGCCGCAGATACCTACGTACTTACCTTGTTTAAGGCAGGCATCAATAGCCATGTGAAGTAATCGTTTAACCGCAGGATCTCGCTCATCAAATTGGCCTGCAACGATACCCGAGTCTCGATCCAGACCTAAGGTGAGTTGCGTCATATCGTTCGAACCAATCGAGAATCCATCAAAAAATTCGAGAAATTCTTCCGCAAGGAGCGCGTTGGTCGGCAATTCACACATCATGATGATACGCAGTCCATTCTCGCCACGCTTCAAACCGTAGGAGGCAAGTATATCAATGACTTGTTTGGCTTCAGCAACCGTTCGGACGAAAGGAACCATAATTTCAATGTTCGTCAAACCCATATCATCCCGAACTGTTTTTAAAGCCCGACATTCAAACTCAAAGCAGTCTCGGAAACTATCAGAGATGTAACGAGAAGCCCCTCTAAACCCTAGCATCGGGTTTTCCTCATTGGGCTCGTAGAGTTGGCCGCCTATCAGACTTGAGTACTCGTTCGACTTAAAGTCGGATAGGCGCACGATTACGGGTTTAGGAAAGAAAGCAGCACCCAATGTCGAAATCCCCTCTTTAAGTTTCTCGACGTAAAAATCAACAGGATTCGCATAACCTGATGACCTAAGGGATATCAATTCTTTAATCTCCTCTGGAAGCTTATCAAACTCTATCGCAGCCTTGGGGTGTATTCCAATCATCCGGGCAATAATGAACTCGAGACGCGCCAGTCCAATGCCTGCATTAGGAAGACGTTGAAAATCAAACGCCAACTCCGGATTTCCAACGTTCATAGATATCTTCACCGGGATCTCTGGCAATTTATCCAATTGGATTTTTAAAATTTCAACATCCAAAATTCCTTCATAGACAAATCCAGAGTCTCCCTCCGAACAAGAAACGGTCACATGATCGCCCTCGGATAGCACTTGCGTTGCAGTTGCCGTTCCAACAACCGCAGGAATACCTAGCTCTCTCGCGATAATCGCAGCGTGACAAGTTCTACCACCCCGATTTGTAACGATTGCGGAAGCTTTCTTCATGACAGGCTCCCAGTCAGGATCGGTCATATCAGTAACCAACACATCACCATCGAGCACTCGGTGCATTTCACTCGCATCTTTCACGAGTCGAACAACCCCCGAACCAATTTTAGAGCCTATAGCTCGACCCTCAACCAACACCTCGCCTCGCTTATTTAACTTGTATCGCTCTTGAGTTGTAGACGCGCTCTCCTGTGCCCTTACGGTCTCCGGTCGCGCCTGCAGGACGTATATCTTTCCGTCTTCGCCATCTTTCCCCCATTCAATGTCCATTGGTCGACCATAGTGCTTCTCAATCTTAATGGCCTGAACCGCAAGCTCGTGAATCTCTTCATCGGTTATTGAAAATTGATTTGCTTCTTCTGAGGAAACAGGAATTGTTCGAGTCGATTTTCCCGCAGCCTGATCATCAGAAAATTCCATGCGTAACGCTTTACTGCCTAAATTTCTCCGTAAAATGGCGGGCGCTCCACGTTCCACCCCTGGCTTATAGACATAAAACTCATCAGGGTTGACCTGCCCTTGGACAACAGTCTCACCCAATCCATAGGCAGACGTAATAAATACCACCTTATCAAAGCCGGACTCAGTATCTAGCGTAAACATAACCCCACTGGATCCGGTATCAGACCGGACCATACGCTGCACACCTGCTGAAAGCGCCACATTCGAATGCTCAAAACCTTTATGCACTCGGTAGGAGATCGCTCGATCGTTATATAAAGAAGCGAACACGTGCTTTATCGCCTCGAGCACGTTATCAAGCCCACGGATATTAAGGTAGCTCTCTTGTTGACCCGCGAATGATGCATCAGGCAAGTCTTCAGCTGTCGCTGAAGACCGAACCGCAAAAGAGGCTCCGCTCCCTTGCGTCGCCATTAAATCAGTGTAGGCTGCATCAATCTCAGCTTGCAGTCTCGGCGTCAATGGAGAGTCTACAATCCACTTTCTAATCTTTGCGCCAGCCGTCGTCAGGGCACTCAAATCCTCAATATCTAACGTCGATAGCTCATCGTTGATCTTCTGCGTTAACCCTGATTCCTCAAGAAAATCTCTAAATGCCGCAGCGGTAGTCGCAAACCCTCCAGGGACAGAAACCCCCACACTTGCTAGCTGACTGATCATCTCACCTAAAGAAGCATTTTTACCACCTACCTCCTCAACATCGGTATTACGTAATGATTCAAATGGGAGCGTGTAGGGAGTGATTTTTTTATCTGTTATGCTCATTTTGCCTTCAAATTTATTGTTACACTGAGGGGCGTTATTTTACCCTAACAACCCAT
This sequence comes from uncultured Pseudomonadota bacterium, assembly GCA_913057845.1. Taxonomy (GTDB): domain Bacteria; phylum Pseudomonadota; class Gammaproteobacteria; order Burkholderiales; family Eutrophovitaceae; genus Eutrophovita. Next base: position 402 of record CAJXPC010000144.1, on the reverse strand, counting down.
GATATTGCAGCACACCAACAAGCGAAATGACAACAAAGACAAGATCTGCTTTCTACATCTCTGACAGAACCGGAATTACCGCCGAAATGCTAGGCCACAGCTTGTTGACTCAATTTGAAGAAGTCGCTTTCAATGAGGTCACACTGCCCTTTGTAGATACGCCTAGAAAGGCTGATGAAGCCGTCGATAGAATTAATCAATCCTGCCTGCCTGATGGAAGCAGACCTCTCGTATTCAGCACACTCGTCAACACGAAGTTATCGTCTATTATAAAAACTGCAGACGCGCTCTACATCGATTGTTTTCAAGCGTTCATCGCTCCGATGGAAACAGAACTCAAAGTTAAATCCAATCACTCAGTCGGCCGCTCCCACAGCTGTCTCTTATACACATCTGACGCTG
>CAJXPC010000143.1 GCA_913057845.1 uncultured Pseudomonadota bacterium | reverse complement strand
TACGAGATGTAGAGAGGTCTCGTGGGCTCGGAGATGTGTATAAGAGACAGTGTCCTAGACGAACCGACTAACGACTTAGATATTGAAACTCTAGAATTACTTGAAGAAATGCTTTCTAACTTCAAGGGTACAGTTCTGCTAGTGAGCCATGACCGAAAATTTATGGACAATGTTGTCACCTCAGTCATGGTTTTCGAGAATGATGGAAATGTGGAGGAATATGTAGGTGGGTATAGCGACTGGGTGCAGCATGGGGGCAAGTTGCTAGACGTAGACGTTACTCCAGAAACCCCAAATAATAAGCACAAAAATAAAGCTACCCCTGTAGCCACGCAAGCTGCAAAGCGATCCTTATCCAATAAAGAAAAACTAGCACTTGAGAAGGCACTCGCCCTCATAGAGACCTTGGAAACAGAACAAACTACTTTGGAAACACTAATCTCTGACCCAATCTTCTATGCCTCAGAAATTGGTAAGGTCGAACAGACACTCAAGAGGACTGCGACCATCAAAATTGAACTTTCTGCTGCCTATGCTGCATGGGAAACCTTAGAGCAAAGTCGATAGCCACATGACAAAAATTCAAGCACCTTGCACCCAGACAAGTAGCGTTCGTCATGGAAACCCTGACTAAGAAACCCTGACTAAGAAACCAATGCTAGAATTTCAAAGTGAAGTTGTGATTGGAGGGGTTGAGGTCACTCTCCGCCATCCTATTTTAAATGGATTTAATCTATATAAATCAATTTGTTAAAAAGCCATGATTTCGGCGTGTGTAACATGCCTACATAACCAATTTATACCCCCTATTTCACCCCTAAACACCCCAGGGGATGGTCTACATGGGTGTGCGTTTTATACCCGAGCAGATACAAAAAAGAATACTTAAACGTTATGGTATTAACTTAATACTGGTTTTTCGGATTGCAAAAAGCCTAACTTATCTAACTTATAAACTACCATTCCTTCTGCACTAAAATCACAGAAATTCGCCCCTAACTTCTCTACGGCTCTCCTTGAACGAAAGTTATTTTCACCTATATCAAAATAAATTTTATCTACATGTTTAAAGGCATGATCTATCATTAATTTTTTGATTCTAAAATTAATCGTCGTCCCCCAATATTCCGTAATAATGAAAGTAAATCCAAGTCGTATGGCTTTGTCTCTTTGGTCAAAAGAATAAAATCTACTTGACCCAATCAGTCTATTTTTTTTCTTGTCAATTATCTTGTAAATTCCAAATTCATTTTCTATTCCATTTTTAAAAAATATGGAAAATTTTTCTTTTTTCCATCTGTCATTCTCAGGATGCTGCTCCCATATCTTCGGGTCTTTCGCAATTGCATACAAATCATTAAATTCTTCTTGCTGCAACAGCTTTATTTGGATTCGGTCATCCTCAAAATTTACCTTAAAATCCATTTCAGCCCTTTTGAATACAAGTTTGCGTTATATATTGAAATCTAACTCAATAGCCTTTTCCTCTACCTCTCCAGATACTCAACACTTTTCTGTAACTTGCAAAACCCCAAACTGCCCTGATTCACCTATGAATGCCACTCAATTATCACACTTAAGTTTTTATGCGTTTTTTATCCACTAGTACAGCAGATGGTGAGCTTACAGCCTGTTAGAATAACGCCTTCGGTACCATAAAGTATTGATTCATTGGTATTGGATTCTGCGCCCCGGTAGCTCAGGGGATAGAGCAACCCCCTCCTAAGGGGTAGGTCGGACGTTCGATTCGTCTCCGGGGCGCCACTGATTGTAAACTCTATCACTATCTTCTAACCACCAGAGCACCACTCAACCCACAAGTAGCCTATCCAACTGGAATACATCAGGCGCTATATCCTGTCGCGCATCAGAAATGAAAGGGACTCTACCAAGACACGATCCGCCTAACTGCTCCTTCAACGTCTTAAAATTTTCTTCTGGAAAAGAAAAATTTGGGTCAACGAAGTTAGCCACCCAACCAGCAAAATTTAATCCTCGACGATCAATTGCCTCACGCGTCAACATCGCATGATTCACGCACCCAAGTCTCATTCCAATAACCAAAATGATCGGAAAATTTAACTCAGCCGCTAAGTCAGCAGTCGTCCAACTCGAACTCAGCGGTATGTTAAAGCCCCCCACCCCTTCAACAAAAGCATATTGCGCGTGACTAATCGACGCACGAAGATGCTTCATCACGATATTTTTATCGATTACTTTTTGCTCTAGACTTGCTGCAATCTCAGGCGCACAGGGTGTACGAAACTGATAACTGCTTACCTGATCAATACTGATCGGCGGATCACAAACTTGACTCAAACGTAAGACATCCTCGTTAACCCAAACGCCATCCACGTAATCCTGACCCGCAGCTATCGGCTTAAGACCCACACAAGTATGACCGGCTTTTACTACAGCGGACACTAAACCCACTGTTATCGTAGTTTTTCCGATCTCGGTATCAGTGCCGGTCACAAAATACTGCATACTCAGATTCTTTTGTTAAAAAGTATGCGGAAGGCATCCATCAAACGATCAACATCATTAATAGAATGATCTGCCGACAGCGTCACTCTAATACGCGACGTTCCAATTGGGACCGTGGGTGGCCGTATGCCAGGCACCCGAAACCCTAATTCATTCAACCCATCCGACAGACCGATAGCGCGCTGCGACTCACCAACAATGACAGCTTGAATTGGAGAGACAGAATCTGAGATACTCAATCCAGCATTGGAATATTCACCAAGCAGGTCAGACAAGCCGCATCGGAGATGTTGCTCGAGTACCCGCAAATGACCTCTACGTTGTCGCCCCTCATCACCATGCATTAAATCAAGGGACTTTAACAATGCATAGGAAATAGCAGGCAGCGGTGCCGTCGTGTAAATGTAAGTTCTAGCCGTCTGAAAAATATAATCGATAATTGTTTGGTGAGCGATAACAAAAGCCCCCGATAGCCCAGCAGACTTGCCCAGTGTTCCAACAAGGATCACACGGCCGTTGATTGATTGCTCAACCTCAAGGCTACCTAAACCCTCATCCCCAATAACACCGTAACCATGTGCATCATCCACAACGACCCACGCGTCATACTTTTGGGCTAATTTTTGCAATACATCCACACTCGCGCGATCACCGTCCATACTGAATACCCCATCAGTGACAATCAACCGGACATCCGCAGTACTTTTATCTAACAGTTGAGCGAGCGCATCATAATCACGATGCTTATAAATATTAACCTTACCCTTACAAAGCCTAATCCCATCAATTAAAGATGCATGATTGAGTTCGTCAGAAAAAATTTCAGAGTCCGCATCCCCCAAAACAGTCATCACAGCCAGATTCGCCATATAGCCGGTTGAAAAAGTAAGGCAACGATTGTCGGGTATTAAACGCGCGAACAATTGACTGAGTGTCACTTCGAGCTCTTCATGGGGAGCCATATGACCACTGATTAAGTGAGATGCCCCTGAACCACCACCCCAGCGGTCAACCCCATCCTTCAACGCGCACAAGATGTCAGGATGACTCGCAAAACCCAGATAATCATTAGAACAAAATAGCGTCTGCTTACTTGGATTGGTTTGGATGGAATTAAGGAGTATCTGCTGCGTTCCCGTTTGTGACTGAGCAATCCATTTGTGCCGCAACAAATCCGATTGTGCGAGCACGTCCATCTTGTCTTGTAATTTTTTGATCAGCATCCGCTCAATACTTTATCGAGGCACTGATCTACAGCATTCGCCAGAAATTCAGCTAATTCCTGATTGAGCACATAAGGCGGTATCAGGTACACCGTATTCCCGATGGGCCTAATCAAAAGCTCATGGGCACGGCCCTCCATATGAAAACGTTCCGCAAAATTGTTACCTGGATTATTGACCTCGAAGGCGAGAATCATACCGCACTGCCTGACCGGTGAGACACGAGAGTCCCCATTGAAGCGATCAAATGCCTGAGATAGATATTGCGCTTGCTGCGCTATGGCATCAGTCAATCCTTCGTCGAAATGATCAAGCACGGCATTAGCTGCGGCACAGGCTAATGGGTTCCCCGTATACGAGTGCGAATGCAGAAATCCTTTTGTGAAGTCGTCACTCAGAAAACACTGAAAAATTTCCTCTGAACTGAGCACGACCGATAGGGGCAAATTTCCACCCGTTATTCCTTTCGAAAGTAAAACAATGTCAGGCCAATCCGTTTCACTCACCTGTTCCCAAGCGAAAAAAGTGCCCGTCCTGCCGCACCCAACAGCAATTTCATCAGCGATCAGATAGACATCGTGCTGACGAGTCATCTGTCTGACCTTACGCAAATATTCTGATGAGTGCATGGACATACCCCCGCCACACTGAACGCGCGGCTCAATCACCAAAGCTGCGATCTCATCACCCCGTTCATCCAGTAAATTGGATAACGCCTTGAGCGCTGCACCTTCATTACCATCCCGACTATCCGGCGACTCAACAATGAGCGTATCGGTCAATAACGCACGATACGCATTTTGGAATAACGGTACGTCAGTAACAGATAACGCACCGATGGTTTCGCCATGATAACTATTACGCAAACAGGCAAACCGGGTCTTAGATCCCTTCCCCTGCATCGCCTTTGCATGAAAACATTGCTTCAATGCTATCTCAACTGCACTCGACCCATCAGATGCAAAAAAAACATGGCCTAATTGATGGTTGGTCCTTGCGGCCAAACGCTCAGCAAGTCTAACCGCAGGCTCATGCGTACAACCGCCCAACATCACGTGTGAGAGCCGATTTGCCTGCTCAATGATCGCTGCGGTGATGCGCTGATTTGTATGCCCCAAAATATTGACCCACCACGAACTGATGGCATCAAAGTATCGACGACCGGATTCATCAACAAGCCACCCGTCATGACCGGAGCGAATCGCAAGCGGTGGGCACGATTGCAATCGCTCCATTTGACTACAGGGATGCCAAATAGCGCTCAAACTTCTTTCAGATAATGAAGGAGAAAAATTACTCAAAGGGAATAGTCGTCAAAGTTACGTTCTACTTAATTGGATCATTATAGTATCTCGCGTTCAGGATCGCTGAAACTAGTCAGCACACATCCAACACATTCATATCCATTTTTTTCGCTTGAACACCAAAAACATGCCACTTACTAGAGTAATCGCCAAACACCAGAATGCAGGATATCCGTAACGCCACTCGAACTCGGGAATATATTTAAAATTCATTCCATAAACTGCTGCAAAAAAATTCAGAGGCAAAAAAACCATGCTAATAATCACTAATCGGTTAATGACTAGATTCGTCTTATGACTCGTCATCCCCATGTAGAGATTCAGCGTCTCCGACAAGATCGCCCGCGAGGTGGTTG
>CAJXPC010000142.1 GCA_913057845.1 uncultured Pseudomonadota bacterium | reverse complement strand
ACGAGATGTAGAGAGGTCTCGTGGGCTCGGAGATGTGTATAAGAGACAGAGATCCCACTTTAATGACCTGGACGCCGATTGCGCTCGTCCTGATTTTTTTAGTGCGAGGGGTTGGCGGGTTTATTGCCCAATATGCGAGTGCGTGGGTCGGAAACAAGATGGTTATGGATCTGCGAGAGGAGATGTTTGAGAAGATACTCGTTTTGCCGTTGAAGTATTTTCACGAACACAGCTCTGGAAGCCAATTATCTAAATTCACCTTTGATGTCTCGTTGGTCCAATATGCGGCTACTCAGGTCATCACCGTATTCGTTAAAGACTCGTTAACCGTTATCGGGTTGCTGGGATACTTAATTTACCTTGATTGGAAGTTAACCCTTATATCACTCATTATGTTGCCGCCGATCGCACTCGTCGTGCGATATTTTAATGGTCGATTACGTTGGGCAAGTAGAGAAACTCAGGACTCAGTCGGCACGGTTACTGAGGTCGTTCAAGAATCAATCGATTGCAATAAAGTCGTTAAAATTTTTAGTGGACAGGAAGCGGAGCGTAAACGTTTTTTCGAAGCGAGTAACAAGTTACGCAGACTGTTGATGAAGCAGACGATGGCGGTAGCGGCAAATGTGCCGATTGTTCAACTCATAGCCTCCATTGCTACTGCTGTTGTGATTTACCACGTGATGGGTCAGGTGCGGGTGGGTGAAATTACGGTAGGGGGTTTTGTTTCATATCTGGCCGCACTGTTGATGCTGACGTCGCCCATAAAACGACTCACCGGCATCATGGAGCACTTACAAAGAGGTTTGGCTGCGTGTGAAAGTGTCTTCGGTCTCATTGATGAAGAGTCGGAGGAGGACGAAGGAACAGTCGAGTTAGACTCTGTTCGTGGAGAGATCGTTTTTGATGGCGTGTGTTTCAAATATCCCGGTGCTGATGTTTACGCGCTGGAGGAGATTGATTTAACAATTAAGCCGGGAGAGAGTGTGGCTATTGTTGGTAGTTCTGGAAGTGGCAAAACCACCTTGGCAAACATGTTGCCGAGATTTTTTTCCCCAACAAAAGGTCGAGTATTCGTTGATGGCCAGGAAATAGCAGCCATTACTTTAAAGAATTTGCGTTCCAATATTGCACTGGTGAGTCAAGAAGTCGCGCTATTCAATGACTCGGTAGTAGCTAATATTATTTATGGATCTGCTGCCGAGGCTGAACCGCAACGGATTATAGATGCCGCTGATGGTGCATTTGCAACAGAATTTATCAATAAACTCGCAGACGGCTTCGAGTCGGGTGTTGGTGAGAAAGGAATGAAGTTATCAGGTGGTCAACGTCAGCGATTAGCGATTGCTCGTACGCTGTTTAAAGATGCCCCCATCGTCATAATGGACGAGGCCACATCGGCACTTGATGCTGCTTCGGAAAAGCTTGTGAAAGAGGCATTTGAGCGACTCAGGCAGGGTCGAACAACCATTATTATTGCTCATCGATTCTCTACAATAGAAAATGTCGATAGAATTGTTGTCATGGATTCAGGCCGAATCGTTGAAGTCGGTACCCACGATGAGTTGATGAACCAAAAAGGTCGATATGAGAAGCTCTATGCAGTCTATTCGAGTGGTGGAGATGTAGAGATCAATTAATTTTAACTCGTGCGCTTACTCTTTTGGTCGAGGTGCGATTTTTCTCATGTGATTTGTTTGGCCACGGAGTACAAATCTAACGTTAGATAGGATAAGGAGTCGGAAAGATGAAGGTCCATCCCACTAGAAAATTTGATAACACTCCCAAAAGCTACTCACATATTACAGCGACTCCATTAGCAGCGGCGATGGGTGCCGAAATCAGGGGTGTTGATATCAGCACCATTACCGACGCTCAATTTCTAGAGGTCGAGGATGCGCTCTATCGACACAAAATGATTTATTTAAGAAACCAAAAATTCTCGCATGCGGATCAAGAGTCATTCTCCTTGCGTTTTGGTGAATTTGCAGATGATGCGTACACAACAGGTGTTGATGGCCATCGTAATGTTCATCCAGTAATTATGGAAGCAGACGCTCGTGTTGATATGGTGTTTGGTAATGGTTGGCATGTTGATTCTCCATTCATGAAGCAACCACCTTCTGTGAGTATGCTCTACGGGGTAGAAGTTCCGCCCTATGGTGGCGACACCATGTGGGCAAATACAGTGCTTGCTTACAATTGTTTAAGCGAAGCAATGAAGGATCTTGTAGCTCCATTGAAAATTCACTTTTCGGCGAATGGTGTTGTCAATCAGCTAAAAAAAGAGGCGGATGACAAACGCAAAAAAGATGTTGATGGCGGCCGGACTAAAGGGTTTGGTTCAATGGAGCTCGATATGAAAACGCAAAGTATGGTTGAGGGAAGTTTTCATCCGCTCGTACGTACTCATCCTAAGTCGGGTGAGCGAGCGCTGTATGTTGATCAAACGTATTCAAACGGTATAGAGGGTTTAACCACTGACGAGTCAGCAGGGCTTCTGAGTTTTCTTAAAGAACATGTCACTCAACCTGCCTTCACGTGTCGACTAAGATGGGAGCAAGATACGTTCGTGCTTTGGGATAATCGTGGTTGTTGTCATCATGCGTTTAATGACTATGATGGACATAGAAGAGAATTGTATCGAACAACTGTGAAGGGTGAAGTTCCCGCTTAATGGCTTGGGGTTAATGAGATGATCGTGGTTTTGTTGAGTTGATCGTCTAGCCAAGCTTTGATGGACGCTTGATGAGTGCCGATGTATTGGATCGAATCCCTCTCAAGAGTCATGGGGAGGTCATGGCCAGGAATTAACAACCCGCCGACACGACGAGACCAAGCATTCCAAATTTTATTAATGGATTCCTCAGTAACGGTTTTGTCATAGGTCATATCGGCCGCTCTTGAAACCAATTCCGCTCGATTTTTACACGCGTCACCCGTAAAGACGACATCGCAATCTCCCGTATCGAGCACATAGACTGTGCTGCCGGGCGTGTGTCCTGGACAAATTAAAGATTTAATCCCCGGCAGAACCTGTTGGTCATGCTCTATCAGCACGAGGTTCGCGTGATTTTGAAGCGCTGATATATACAGTTCGGGTACGTATGTTTTCCCCGCGGGTTGCTGCAGGGCCCACGTCATTTCTGTTTGAGATAGATAGATGTTCGCGTTAGGAAAATTCACCCAGTTGATCGCATGGTCGAAATGTGAGTGCGTTAATAAAACATCTGTAACTTCTTCGGGGCTAATTCCGAGCTCCTTTAGCCGTTGGTTCAGTATCAAACGTTGACCGAATCCGCCCACATCAATGAGTGCAGTGTAGTTTTCGTGGCGGACGAGCGCGATGGTGCTGAACCCAAGAGGACCGTGACACACGCTTTTCCCTGGATACCCGTGAACAATAATATCGAGTTGGTAGGCACCCATAGAAAAAGAGCGTTTATCTTCATTTTTCATATTTATTCTCCAACGGTTGCGCATCAAAACCATAAAGCTTTTCTGGGTTATCAACCAATATTGTCTGTTTGAGCTTGCTCGATGGCGCGTAATCGTCGAGCGCGCCGAGCAAATCACCGTCGTTAGGCATTCCGTCGTACAAACCCGGATGGGGCCAATCAGTACCCCAAACTACTCGGTCTGGTGACGCTGCAATTAAAGCTTGCGCGAACGGTATTGCATCGCGGTATGGCTGTCCAGCAGACGAGATGCGGTAGTTGCCGGATACTTTCGCCCATGCGCAGCCTTCTTTCATCAGGTTGATTAATGTCTGAAAACCAGAATGTTGAACGCCCAGGTTAGTGGGCATATGCCCCATGTGATCGAAAACCACCTGAACGGGTAATTTGCGCAATCGAGAAGCGATTGCTTCAAGCTGGGATACGTCAATCAGCAGCTGTATGTGCCACTTAAAACCGGCAATCTTTTGCGCGATATATTCTAAGTCCTCTAAAGAGGCGCCACCTTTAAATAATAAGTTAAATCTAACGCCACGAATGCCGGCCAGGTGAAGCGTTTCTAATTCAGAGTCCAAAATCTGAGGAGTCACCACGGCAATGCCCCGAGCACTCGTGGCGCCATACCGACTGATCGCGTCAAGCGTGACTCGATTATCGTAACCATAGATAGAGGGTTGTACGATGATCGCGCGCCTGATGCCTAGCTTTCGATGTAAGGTTTGATACGATTCCAGGGAGGCTTCGGGTGAGCTATATGATCGATCCTCGATTTGCGGAAATAGGGTTACAGGCCCAATGATATGAGCATGACAGTCACACGAATAGGGCGGGACTGAAAATGCTAAGGGGTTGACCGCCGAGTGCGGCGGAAGGCAAAGATCCATGTTAGTCACGACACGCCCTTCTTTCTGGTTTGGGGTTGACTGCTGTCATCGCGCCCGGTTGTCATGTCTGATTAGTGCGCTTGGTCCCAGTTTTTACCAGACCCTATGTCGGCGATTAATGGAACGCTTAAGGTTGCGACAGATGCCATGCGTTGAGGTACCTCTGTAAGAATTAGATTTAATTCGTCTTCGGGCGTTTCCAACACAAGTTCGTCATGAACTTGCATGATGATGTTGGTTTTCAATCCTTCCTCACGTAACCAGCGGTTAACAGAAATCATTGCGATTTTTATGAGGTCTGCTGCGGTGCCCTGCATGGGCGCATTAATGGCGGCGCGTTCTGCCGCCTGCCGCATTTGATGATTAGAGGCGTGTATGTCCGGTAGGGTTAAACGCCGACCAAATACCGTTTCAACATGCCCACGCTCCTTAGCCTGATTTTTTGAGCGATCCATATAATTCGCAACGCCAGGATATCGCGCAAAGTAACGATCGATATATTGCTGTGCCGCAGAGCGTTCAACACCGAGCTGTTTAGCAAGGCCAAATGCAGACATGCCGTAAATTAGACCAAAATTAATGACTTTTGCATAACGCCTTTGCTCGGTGGAGATCTCGGCAGACGTTATATTAAAAATCTCACTGGCTGTTTGTCGATGGATATCATCACCGTTTTTAAAGGCCTGGATCAAGCTTTGGTCTTCTGACAAATGAGCCATGATGCGCAACTCAATTTGAGAGTAGTCAGCAGAGACGATGACTCTTCCCGGCGGGGCGATAAAGGATTCGCGAACACGTCGGCCCTCTTCGGTGCGGATGGGGATGTTTTGGAGATTAGGGTCGTTGCTTGCAAGTCGGCCCGTGCTGGCAACCGCTTGCGCGTAGTTAGTATGGATACGCCCTGTTTGTTTATCGAGCATCTTCGGAAGTTTTTCCGTATACGTGGTTTTAAGTTTGGTCAACGTTCGATGTTTGAGTATCAATGCGGGTAACGGGTGGTCGAGTGCGAGCTGTTGCAGCACCTCTTCATTCGTGGAGGGTTGTCC
>CAJXPC010000141.1 GCA_913057845.1 uncultured Pseudomonadota bacterium | reverse complement strand
CGAGATGTAGAGAGGTCTCGTGGGCTCGGAGATGTGTATAAGAGACAGGGATAGTGTTGTCGGAGAAAATGGGGTATTGGCTCGAATGGTCCGCGTTGTATGTGTGGCAAAGCTGGGAGGCGTGGCGAGACCGTAAGGCTGGAGAAATTGCGTTAGAAGCACGGATGGATCGATTAGTAGAGGTTCGCCAGAAAACCACGCTTACTGATCCCAAGCCGCTGCGTATTGATAAACCCATGCAACAGATCGCCCAATCAGAGCGGGCGCAAAAAGAAAAACAGAAGCCTTTATTTAAAGATTTACCGGATTCAGAGTTGCCATCGATTAACCTTTTGGACACGCCGCCCCCTGATGTCGAGTCAATTTCTGCTGATACGCTTGAGTATACGTCCCGATTAATTGAGAAGAAGCTACTGGACTTTAATATTGAAGTCAGAGTTGTGGCTGCGCAACCTGGCCCAGTGATCACGCGTTACGAAATCGAGCCAGCTATCGGAGTGAAAGGCAGTCAGATCATAAACTTGACTCGAGATTTGGCAAGATCGTTGTCTGTCATCAGTGTTCGAGTGGTTGAAACGATACCCGGTAAGACTACGATGGGTCTCGAAATTCCAAACACCAAGCGCCAGGTAGTTTATTTGTCCGAGGTCCTTGCATCTCAGACCTATGCCGATGTGCCTTCGCCGCTCGCCATCGCGTTGGGCAAGGATATCTCAGGGGTGCCGGTGTGTGCGGATCTCGCGAAGATGCCCCATTTGTTGGTTGCAGGAACTACTGGGTCTGGTAAGTCGGTTGCGATTAACGCGATGATATTGTCCTTACTCTACAAGTCGACCCCGAATGAAGTTCGAATGATTCTGGTTGACCCCAAGATGCTGGAGTTGTCTGTGTATGAGGGAATCCCTCATTTGCTCGCGCCGGTGGTTACTGAAATGCCTAAAGCTGCGCATGCATTGAATTGGTGTGTGGGCGAGATGGACCGACGTTATCGACTCATGTCTTCTTTGGGTGTAAGAAATCTTTCTGGCTTTAATACGAAGATACGTCAGGCGGAAAAAGCAAATAAGAAAATCGATAATCCATTCAGTTTAAATCCTGAGGAGCCAGAGCCGCTCCAGGAGTTGCCGCACATCGTTGTGGTTATTGATGAGTTGGCTGATCTAATTATGGTTGTAGGGAAAAAAATTGAGGAATTGATCGCGCGTCTTGCTCAGAAAGCTCGAGCGGCTGGTATTCATCTCATCCTTGCAACGCAGCGACCTTCGGTGGACGTGATTACCGGGTTGATCAAAGCGAATATCCCTACACGGATTGCATTTCAAGTTTCCAGTCGTGTGGACTCCCGAACGATTCTCGACCAAATGGGGGCTGAACAACTACTGGGTCAGGGTGACATGCTCTATTTGCCACCCGGTAGTGGCTATCCGCTGCGGATACACGGTGCCTTTGTTGACGATCAAGAAGTTCATCGGGTGGTGGATGCACTAAAGAGCCGGGGTGAGCCGCAGTACATTGAGAGCATTCTAGAAGCGCCGGTTACTGGCGATGGTTCTGGAGAATCGGGTATGGGGGATGATGCTGAAGCCGATCCACTTTATGATCAAGCTGTAGAGATTGTGCTGAAGAATAAGCGCGCGTCAATATCGTTGGTTCAGCGACATTTACGGATCGGTTATAACCGGGCAGCCCGGTTGGTTGAGCAAATGGAAGTCGCAGGCTTGGTGTCAAGTATGTCTTCTTCCGGCAGTAGAGAAATCCTAGCACCTAATCGAGTCAATTGATGACATGTTTGTAACGGAATTGATCGATGCGAATTAAAGGTATTCGACTCCTGGTCGCGATGATTGCTGTGCTGCCTTGTTTGGTGCTCGCTGGAGGGATTGAAGAATTACAAAAGTTTGTTAGTTTCTCGGCTACAGGTCAGGCTACTTTTATACAACGTGTTTATGACAATGCGGGTGTCTTGGTGCAAGAATCATCTGGAGATCTTAAGTTTGCCCGCCCCGGAAAGTTCAAATGGCACTATCTTGAGCCGTATGAGCAGTTACTGGTGGGTGATGGTGAGTTTCTTTGGATTTACGATAAAGATTTGCGGCAGGTGACCCAAATGTCGCTAGATCGAGCACTTGGGTCGAGTCCGGCGGCTTTATTGTATGGATCAAAAGACATCGACAGTTATTTTGGTCTAGAGGCGCTGAGCCCAGAAGGTGGGCTTGTTTGGGTTCGCGTGATTCCTTATGAAGAGAGCGGAATGTTTGAGCGTATCGAAATTGGGTTATCGTCATCCATGGTGCAAAAAATGACGCTCTACGATTATTTTGGTCAACAAACCGTTATTGAATTTGATCAATTCGTGGTCCCTTCAAATTTTTCGGCGGATGAGTTTAGATTTGAAGTGCCGGAGAATGCAGACCTGGTGACCCAGTAGGCTGTGGTTTTATTAGCCTGTATCGTCCTCTTTTAACTGTGCTGATTATCCAGCTATGAACACACCACTGGCGGATCAATTAAGACCAAAGACGCTCGACGAATTTGTAGGGCAGACCCACCTCATTGGTGAGGGTAAGCCGTTGACGTTGGCTGCTCGGTCGGGAAACCTGCAATCAATGATTTTGTGGGGGCCTCCGGGCGTAGGTAAAACGACACTCGCTCGTATTTTGGCGAGATCCAGTGAGGCGAACCTGGTTGAGCTGTCTGCTGTGCTCTCGGGTGTTAAAGATATTCGTGAAGTGGTCTTGGTTGCGCAAAAAAATAGAAAAGAGTTTGATCAGCAAACTTTAGTGTTTGTGGATGAAGTCCATCGCTTTAATAAAACGCAACAGGATGCATTTCTCCCTCACGTCGAGAGTGGGTTGTTTATTTTTATTGGTGCCACAACAGAAAACCCGTCATTTGAAGTGAATAATGCGTTGCTCTCACGAGCAACGGTGTACGTGCTTGAATCGTTAACTGAAGCAGCGTTGTCGGTTGTGCTTGAACGCGGCGTGATGTATTTGGGTATGTCAGGATGTGTCGACGAAACAGCAAAAGCACTCATCGTCAGTCATGCGGATGGTGATGCCCGAAAAATTCTGAATATCTTGGAAATTGTTGTCACTGCCGCAAGGGATGCGAATCAGGAAGTGATTGATGGTGATTTTGTGACGAGTGCGCTGCCCCGGATATTCCGTTTATTTGATAAACAAGGGGATGCATTCTATGACAATATTTCTGCGCTGCATAAGTCTGTGCGAGGCTCATCACCCGACGCGAGCTTATATTGGTTAACGCGTATGATCGATGGCGGTGTTGATCCGCTCTACATTGGGCGACGCATGATCCGAATGGCGGTTGAAGATATAGGTCTCGCTGATCCTAGAGCCTTGACCGTCGCGCTAGACGCGGTTTCGGCGTTTGAGCGGCTGGGCTCTCCGGAAGGGGATTTGGCGCTTGCGCAATGTGTGTTGTATCTTGCGTGCGCGCCCAAGAGCAATGCTGTGTATACAGCCTATAATAATGCTTCTGTTTTTGTTCAGGCGCGCGGTTCGAGTGGGGTGCCGACGCATTTAAGAAATGCACCCACAAAGCTCATGAAGGAATTGGGTCACTCGGATGGATATCGGTATCCGCATCATGAGCAGGATGGGTATGTGCCCAACGTACAGTACTTTCCCGATGGTGTGGAGCCGGAGCAGTTTTATCGACCCGTCAGTCGAGGGTTGGAGATTAAGATCAAAGAGAAACTTGATCGATTAAAACAACTGGATGCACGTGTGGATAGCAGTCGCGGTGTTAAAAAATAACTGGGTTAAGACACTTTAAGGATTAGGAACACATGCTCGACGTACAAATTCTAAGAAATGATATTCATAACGTCGCCTCCAAATTAAAGGAGCGTCGTGGTTTCACGCTTGATGTGGATGCGTTTGTATCGCTGGAATCAGCTCGAAAAACGGTCCAATCGGATACCGAACATTTGCAAGCGCAACGTAACACGATTTCGAGAGAAATAGGCCACGCGAAAAAAAATGGTGATGATCAAAAGGCTTCCGATCTGATGGGTCAGGTGAGTGAGTTTGCTGGCCGCCTGAAGTCGAATGAGGATACGTTGAGTGAACTCCAGTCTAAAATGCGCGATTTGCTCTCTGGCATTCCTAATATGCCCAACGACTCTGTGCCTATCGGGAAGTCTGAAGAGGACAATGTTGAGGTGAAGAAAGTTGGTGTTCCACGTTCGTATGATTTTGAACCTCAGGATCATGTCGATATCGGGGAAAAACTAGGTATGCTCGATTTTGAGCGAGCCACAAAAATTACTGGATCTCGGTTCTCGATCATGATGGGTGAGATGGCGCGCTTACATCGTGCTATTGCGCAGTACATGCTGGATACGCACACGCGGAGACACGGCTATACCGAGGTGTACACACCTTACCTAGTGAATGCTGATTCCTTATTTGGTACTGGGCAATTGCCTAAGTTTGAGGAGGACTTATTTGCCATACCACTCACAGATGAGCAAAAGTTCTACCTCATTCCGACCGCTGAGGTTCCTGTGACGAATATTTACCGTGGAGAAATCCTAAATGCAGATGACCTGCCTACGAAGTTTGTCTGTCATACGCCGTGCTTTCGCTCAGAGGCAGGCTCATACGGCAGAGATACGCGCGGAATGATTCGGCAACATCAATTTGATAAAGTTGAGCTCGTGCAATTTTCGCATCCAGATCACTCGTATGATCAACTCGAAGCGTTGACGGGCCATGCAGAGTCGATCCTTGTTGATCTCGACCTACCCTTTCGGACTGTCACCCTGTGCACCGGAGATATGGGGTTTTCCTCAACGAAGACGTATGACATAGAAGTTTGGTTGCCCGGTCAAAATGCGTATCGAGAGATATCATCGTGTAGTAACTTTGAAGCCTTTCAAGCGAGACGCATGCAAACACGTTTTAGAGTTGGGCAAGCAAAGACCGAATTCGTCCACACATTAAATGGTTCCGGCCTGGCTGTTGGCCGTACTTTAATTGCTGTGCTTGAGAATTATCAGCGTCAAGATGGCTCGGTTGAGATACCTCAGGTGCTCAAAGCTTACATGGGTGGGGTTGAGGTCATTGAACCGCGTTAACTCATGAGATTTCTCGGTTTTTTATTAGCTGGGGGTAGGGGCAAATGTTGAGGCAGTCGAATCTTCCTGCTGGAATTGAGCCGAACGCTGAGAGAGAACAAATTGCGACGTCGGTACAGGTGATCTGTGATCGATTCGACGATGATTTTTGGTTAGAAAAAGATCAAAAGAACGAGTTTCCTTCAGAGTTTCACGCGGCGATGGCGGAGTCTGGTTGGCTGGGTATTACCATGCCAACAGAATATGGGCTGTCTCTTATACACATCTCCGAGCCCACGAGACCTCTCTACATCTCG
>CAJXPC010000140.1 GCA_913057845.1 uncultured Pseudomonadota bacterium | reverse complement strand
CGAGATGTAGAGAGGTCTCGTGGGCTCGGAGATGTGTATAAGAGACAGAAGAACTAGATTTTACACCTCATGAAAAGGAAAATAAATGATGAGTTATGAGTCTCCTTATCAGGCTCTGAAAGAATCAGGGATTCGAAATTTGGTTAATGAATTTTACAGAATCATGGATGCCTCGCCAAACTATTCAGAGCTGAGAGCTATGCATTTAGCTGATCTTAGTGGTATTTCTGAAAAGTTAGGTGACTATTTAGTTGGTTGGATGGGTGGCCCACAAATTTATTTAGAAAAATATGGGTCGGTATGCATGACAGGGCCGCATAAAGCTTTTTCTATTGGTCCTAAAGAAAGGGACGCTTGGGTCTCGTGCATGTATGAAGCTATGGATTCATTAGCACTTAGTGACGATGTAAAAGGGATGCTAAAGAATCCGATATACCGCCTCGCTGATGCTGTAAAGAACAGGTAATATCATTAATAAATATGGCTTGTTTTAACTACTAGTCTCCTCGAGGAGCTGCTTTGTTGCAGCTTTTCTTTCGCAGATATTATATATCTGCTTTTTTTTGAACGAGAAAATTTTATCTATCTAGAGACTAGCCATTTGTGTAATTTCTTTGTGAGCCAAGGTGCGATTAGAGCCGTTGTTATACCAGTAAGAATTGTGGCGACTAACAACAGACCGATAGGTTCGGCTACTTTCGACGTAATCGGTTTTAGTAGATAGATTAATACGATAAGGGCCGGGTACACAGCGACTAAGCTAACAATCCATCGTTTCCAAAGGCGTGGAGGCTTTGGGGGGATTGGTAGGTTAACAACAGGCTCAAACCAAATATTTGAGCCATAGGCTTGTTGTCTGGCTACGTCGAGTACGGATAGTGTTTCAATAGGGTCAAGTACGGTCTTCCTGTCCGGAGAAAGCTTCCAGGCTTCTAAATCATCTTTACTTCTAAACCTCGCGATACAAAATATATCGATGCCTTGCCCATCATCTCGACGCACGATGTCGATAGACTCAAATCCGTCATTGAATCCCCCCGGGTTTATCGGAGGCTAACTTTCTTGAGAGAATTAGCTGATGAGCAAACGACCTGGATACTCTCCCGAAGTTCGGGAACGCGCTGTTCGCATGGTGTTAACCGGCGAGCATGAACACAAATCCCGCTGGGCGGCGATACAGTCTGTCGCGGCCAAGATTGGCTGTACCCCTGAGACCTTGCGGTCTTGGGTTAACAAAATAGAAGTAGATAGCGGTGCCAGACCTGGTGTCACCACTGATCAAGCCGCTCGGCTGAAACAGCTGGAACGAGAGAACCGTGAGCTGATGCGGGCCAATGAGATACTGCGTAAGGCCGCCGCTTTTTTCGCCCAGGCGGAGCTCGACCGCAAACCGAAGTAATGGCGGCGTTTATTGACCGGGAACGCGAGAATCACGGTGTCGAGTCAATCTGCAAAGTCTTGCCGATTGCGCCGTCTACGTATTACCGCTTCAAAGATTTAGAAGCCAATCCTGCCAAGCGCTGCATGCGTACTCGGCGGGACGAGGTGTTGAAGCCTGAGATTGTGCGGGTCTTCGATGAGAATCAGCAGGTGTATGGCGCCCGCAAAGTCTGGAAGCAGCTAAATCGGGAATCGATTAGTGTTGCCCGCTGTACGGTTGAGCGGTTGATGTCCGGATTGGGGTTGGAAGGTGTAAAGCGCGGTAAGCGCTGCATCACCACGATCCCTGATGAGCTGGCTGAGAAGCCGCTTGATTTGGTGAGTCGCCAGTTTACCGCGCAGGCCCCGAACCAGCTTTGGGTGGCTGACATCACGTATGTGGCTACTTGGTCAGGCTTTGTCTACGTGGCTTTTGTTGTGGATGTTTTCTCCCGCTATATCGTAAGCGCTCAACAAACCCCACCCTATTTATTCTTTGCAATCTCGACTAAGGCATCTATAGTTTTCATAAGCTCAGGATGAGCCCATAGCATGGAAGGCATTCTCAGGATGAGGACTTGCAAGGGATGGTGGGGCATTGCCAAGAAGGCGGCTGCCTTCCTGCTACTTTATTTGTTTTCTCAGTGTTTTGCCCAAGGCAGCAGCGCCTGCAACTCTTCCTCGGTCTTTACGCTTGGGAGTGTTGCGAACACGTCGCGCAAATAGTGGTAAGGCTCAAGTCCATTGGCCTTTGCCGTTTCAATCAGGCTGTACAGTGATGCACTAGCGTGGGCACCTCTTGGCGTGGCGCTAAATAACCAATTCTTTCGGCCAATGACGAACGGTCTTATCGCGTTTTCCGCTAGGTTGTTGTCGATGTTCACATCGCCGTCGTCGGTATAGCGAATCAGCTTTTCCCAGTTTTTATCTAGGTAACCTAGCGCGGTTCCCAGCGCGCCTTTCGGTAACGTGCTGTGCAAGGTCTTATCCAGCCATTCTCGCAGCACTTGGAGTAGGGGCACGCTGAGCTCTTGTCTCAGTGTGTACCGATCTTCACGACTGATGTGCTTTGCCTGCTTTTCCACAGCATAAAGCTTCGCAATGAAGTTAATGGCAACATCGGCTTTGCCGATGCGCTTTGCTTTTTTGTCTTTGGGTGTAGCCGCTTTTTGCGCCTCCACAAATTTGCGACGGGCATGAGCCCAGCAACCAAGGTGGGTGAGCCCTTCTTGGCGTCCTGTCGCGTGATAGCCCGCATAGTCATCCGTTTGTAGATACCCGCTAAAGCCGTCCAGTAGGCCTGCGGCAATACTACCGGCTCGGCTATCCGCATAATCAAACAACACAATGGAACGGTCAGGCCCGCCACTGCGCCTAACCCACATATACGATTGGCTACTGGGCGGCTTATCCGGTTCTTTTAGTACCTGGAGCGGGGTTTCATCACACTGGATGATCTTGCCTCGCCGTATTTCTCTATCCAGCTCGGCAATAAGCGGTGAGATCAGGTCGCTACAACGCATCATCCAATTTGCCAGTGTGTTACGCGGGATATCAACGTCCATGCGCCTAAAGATGCTTTCTTGGCGGTGCAGCGGTAGTGCATCTTGGTATTTGGCGGTCGCGATGTACGCAAGTAAACCCGCACTGGCATTGCTCTTTGGAATTGGCTGCGGCGGCAGCGCCGCTGTACGTACGGTCGACTCACAAGCTTTACAGGCGTACTTTTGACGGGCGTGCTGTAAGACTTGAACGGTCGCGGGAATGATGTCGAGCTGCTCGCTAATATCTTCACCGATGCGGGTTAACGCACAACCGCAGTCGCAGATTTTGTCGCTATCAGCTAGGTCGTGCTCAATGCGAACGCGCGGCAAATCCTCGGGCAACGGTTTGCGACCACGGGACTTGCGGCGTTCGTATTGGATGGTGTCGGTTTCGACGACAGCGGTGTTGTCTGCGTCAAAGGCATCATCCATCTCAGCATCGTTTTCTAAACTAACGTCAGTCGCTTCGACCTCGTTGAACAGCTCTGCTTGATCATCCGATTTCTCACTGCTAGCACCAAAGCGTTTGTGCTTAAGTAAACGCACCTGTTCTTCCAACAAGGAGATGCGTTTATCTTTTTCATTGAGGCTGCGATCCTTCTCAAGCAGCAAGGCTTTGAGGCTAGGAACGTCATCAGAAGAAGGGATTTGAGGGCGGATCGTCATGCCGCGTATTATACCAAAACACCTCAGCTGATCGAATCAAAATACAGCGTTTCATGCGGTTTATTTCGCCAAATATCCAAACCGTCAAGCAAGCAATTTAGTTCGCGGCCATCGCGCTGCTCGTAATCAAAGTCAGACTGCCGTGGCCATTTGAAGCGCTGCTTTTCCAGGCGCTTATACCACACCACAAAACCGTTTCGCTCCCAGTACAACAGCTTGATTTTATCTCGGCCGCGATTGCAAAAAACAAACAGCACCTCGGTCATGGGTGACAAGGCCAGCTCGTTTTCCACCAGCGCGGCTAGACCATTAATCGACTTACGCATATCCACTGGCGCCATGTACAAATAGACCTCAACAGACTCATTGGGGCGCAGCATTACTATAACTCTCGCAGTGAGCGCAACACCGCCGGCAGCACGGAGGACAAATCACTTGCAGACACCTCCATACGAATGCCCAGAGGTAAACTCAATACCACGCGAGAGGAGGTTGATACACCACCAATCTTCAGCAATTTGGTCGACGGCTCGGCAGACCGATGCAAGCGCTTGCGCCAATACACAAAGTTGTGGAGTTTGATGTCTTGCTGTTTACAATATTGTGTTTGGGATAGGCCGCTGCCCCTCCATGCTTCTGTGTGGGCTAGCCAGTATTGAGTTTTATCGATTGGGCTCATGGGAATCTCCGCAGTTAAAAACGGCAGAGTAGCTCCTAGGCTGCGAAGATATTAGATGGGGTTTATTGAGCGCTTACGCTATATCGTGGGTTGGCGCGTGCTGAAGAGTTTGCAGACGGATATTGTACTGGACGCCTTGGAGCAGGCGCTGTGGGCGAGAGGTAAGCCCAATGGCGTCATCCATCACAGTGACAGGGGTAGCCAGTATTTGTCGATCCGCTATACCGAACGGCTGGCAGAAGCTGGATTTCAAGCCTCGGTGGGGAGTGTTGGCGATTCCTACGATAATGCCCTGGCGGAAACGATCAACGGACTATACAAAGCAGAGGTCATCCACAAGCATGGGCCATGGAAAGGGCTGGATGAAGTGGAGCGGGCAACACTGACTTGGGTAGACTGGTTCAACCACCGACGGATACTGAGTTCAATTGGTGATATACCACCATCGGAATACGAAGATCTGTATTATCAACAAGGCGAGTCTGCAGTTGCATGACTCAAACCAAAAACCCTCCGATAAACCCGGGGGGATTCACCCGTGCTTTATCCGTCGATACATAAGCAGTCAGTCTCGACGGTGCTGTGTGAATAAAATCTCATGACTATCAATAGAACACCTCTTCAAATAATATTGATCGAGCAGTTCCTCAATACGCTTTATCTCCTCATTGTTTTAGGGTTGATCTCCAGTTACGGACCTGTGCTTCTGCTCGAGGGCTCTGAGTTAAGTCCAGAGCTAAGCTACTCTATATTTATGGTAGTAATGATAGCTCCATTATTTGGCTGGTATTACATATGGTTGCCGTACACTTGCGTAAGAATTTGGATGTCCTCATCATGTAGTGGCATAGTCAATTTGGCCACCTGATTAGAGGTGATAGCATCACTTCATTCGACTATAGGTGCCCCCATGACCAGACCATCACGCCCAACCTTCAGCCCCGAGTTTCGGCTCGAATCCGCACAACTCGTCGTTGACCAGGGTTATTCAGTGAAAGACGCTGCCGAAGCCATGAACGTGGGTAAGTCCACGATGGATAAATGGGTTCGTCAACTCAAGCAAGAGCGCTCTGGCGGCAGCTACGATGCCTCTCCAATGACATTGGAACAGCGCCGTATTCGAGAACTCGAGCGGCAAGTTAAGCGCCTTGAAACAGAGAAAGAC
>CAJXPC010000139.1 GCA_913057845.1 uncultured Pseudomonadota bacterium | reverse complement strand
ATGTGTATAAGAGACAGAGACATGTCACACAACGGGAAAATCATACTCTGGGGTGACAGCTTTTCCGGGATGTTGGTTTTAGTCGTAGCTGGTGTCGTTGAGGGTTTGGCTGGTGTCGTATCGTTTACCGCTTCATGCGGGGTAAGTATTTTAGATTTTGAGCATCCGGAAAAAAGTTTGGCATCCTTAAAAGCCATATTTTATAAAGGTGAATTTGATCAGCTGGTGGATTCTGTGCGAGAAGGGCCGATGCCGGTTGTTTCGTCTGACCAAGAATCTAACCCATCTCTACTGAAGCCGATACAAGCGTTCCGCTGGTTTATAGATCAAGGTGGTCAATGGAATAGCGGTTGGGTAAATCGGGTCACACGTGTGATTCCGAAGACTCACGTGCCTTTCTCGCCTCTGGTGACAGCGCCCTTCATAAAAGCACCAGTGTTGATGATCATTGGTAAGCAAGACGAAATGCCGCAAATCAGTGCTGAGGTTCAGTCGGAGGTTTTTAGACGAGTAAAAAGCAAAAAGCAATTTTATGAAATTGATGGGGGCCACTTTGGTGCGCTATATCCTCATACACCGTTATTTGATGAGGCTATAGCAGTCCAGGTTGGATTTATCAACGCTATTCTTTAAATATTCAATTTTTTAATGGGGAAATCTTCTCAAATTTAGCCTAAATTATGTCGTCTCAACTGCCTCTGTGAACGATACCCTCAATGAGGTGGAGGATTAAACCCGATACTATAAGGTTCCCAGTAAGGTCCATTACTTATTTTTATTCCCACACATAGTGAAATATAATCCTTTTTTCGTATTTACTTCGGTGCAAATGGTTATCATCTTGATGTTGCCTTTGAGTTTGATGGCGTAGGCAAAACATCGCTACCACATTAAATATCCCAATCTTCTCTATTCAGGCATAAATCATGGCGCAAAAAGCCACTATTCATAAAGTTGAACTTTCCATTTCCGATATGGATCGACACTACTACGAGACGCATAATCTGACTGTCGCCAAACATCCGTCTGAGACGGATGAACGTTTAATGGTGCGTATTCTCGCTTTTGCACTGAATGCCGATGAGCGATTGGAGTTTTCTAGAGGCCTTTCATCGGATGACGAGCCGGACATTTGGCAGAAAAGCCTGAGTGGTGAGCTAGAACTATGGGTGTCTTTGGGACTTCCGAGCGATAAGATTGTTCGTCAATCTTGTGGCAAAGCCAACGAGGTGATGATCTATTGTTACGGCGGCCGGGCGGCTGAGATGTGGTGGGAGAAAATAAAAAACAGCACCACCCGTTTTCACAACCTTCAGGTTATTAATTTTTCAGAGCACGACAGCCGTGAATTGGCAAAACTGGCGGATCGATCGATGAGACTGCAGGTGAGTATTCAGGACGGCGATGTGATGGTCAGTGGTGAAGGTGGCATCGTTTACGTGACCTTGGATAAGTGGAAAAATGCCAATCATTAGTTTATTTCTGAAGGATGATTGTGTCTGAAAGCCTATCGATAGATGGCGTAAGCCTGAGTAGAGCCTTCCCCTTAGTAATTTACGCATATGAAAAAATGTGCAGGTGCCTTTTTAAATAATTTAGTAAGGAGATAATTATGCCAATGGTTCGTATTGATATGACTGATGAATGGACTCAAGCCAGTGCACTAGATGCTGGAGAGGTGATCTACGAGACGTTGATGGATATTTTTAATGTACCTGAGAACGATAAGTTCCAAATCATCAATCGACATCCAGAGGGGACTATGAATGTAGCTCCAAATTTTCACGGGAATAAGTATTCCAGCAAAATCATTCTCATTCAGATTTTTCTAAACCAAGGACGTACCGTTGAACTCAAGAAACAATTCTATCGCAGTCTCATGACTCGATTATCTGAGAGGGTTGGTTGTCGTCCAGACGACGTGGTGATTAATTTGGTGGAGGTGGCGAAAGAAAATTGGTCCTTCGGAAACGGTCTAGCCCAGTTGGCTGAGTGAGTAATATTTAACTCATTTACATTGATTGATTCCGAACGATTAAGGCGTCTCAATGTCAATCTGAGGAAGGAGCACCATGAACGACAATCTTGAGAAGAACAAAGAATCCGCACAGGCATTTTATGATCTGATGTTCAATCAATGTAAACCGCGTGACGCAATGGAACAGTATGTCGGCGACATATACATACAACACAATCCAGACGTGCCTGATGGGAAGCAGGCGTTCATCGAATATTTTGAGCGAATGCAGGACGGCTACCCCGGAAAAAGGGTTCATTTTAAAAGGGCTATTGCTCAAGGTAATCTCGTCATGCTTCACTGTCACCAGGAATGGCCAGGTGATAATGATTATGCGGGAATCGATATTTTTCGTTTTGACGATGATGGAAAAATTATTGAACATTGGGATGTTTTACAAATCATCCCTGAGACAGCGGCAAACTCGAACACCATGTTTTAGCTCAGATTAAGGATTGCTGTTGGCTACCAGTAGGGCTGCAACTAAGGATATGGGGTTGGATAAAAATGACTGTATTTATTACAATGACTAAAGGTGAAGTTTGCATAAGTAAGCCATGAAGATCTTAATTTTAATTGCCCTAACGCTAATGATTGGTTTCGCTCATGCGGACTCTTCCTCAATGTCTGATGAGGAAATCACTCAAGTCATTATCTATAAGTCTATTGCCACTCATAGAGGTGACTGTGCGTGCCCTTATAGTAGAACGAATAATGGAAGTCAGTGTGCCAGACGCAGTGCTTATTCGAGACCTGGTGGGTATAAACCACTGTGTTATCCAACTGATGTCTCGATAGAGATGATTGAAGAGTTTAGGAGATGAAGGTGATACGACTACTGAGTGCAGTACTGATGTTGTGGTTTTCTGGTACATGTT
Source organism: uncultured Pseudomonadota bacterium (assembly GCA_913057845.1). Taxonomy (GTDB): domain Bacteria; phylum Pseudomonadota; class Gammaproteobacteria; order Burkholderiales; family Eutrophovitaceae; genus Eutrophovita. The sequence continues at coordinate 2,582 of CAJXPC010000139.1, read as the reverse complement.
TTGCAGAGGCCGATGCTGAACGCCACAAAAATAGCTGTGATGATGGCGATGTGTTCAGCTGTGCTTTGTTGGGTTCGATGTACCAATGGGGTGATGGTGTGGGGCAAGATTCTTTAAAAGCAATTGAGTATTACGAGAAAGGCTGTGATGGTGGTGGTGGATATAGCTGCTTGATGTTAGGAGGGATGTACGAAGAGGGGTTGGGCGTTAAGCAAAGCGACAGTCAAGCGTTGAAGTTTCTCAGTTTGGCTTGTGACTTAGGATTGGCAATCGGTTGTGCTGAATCTGAAAAGCTAAAGAAATAATTTTCACAACGATTAAATTACTTTAAACAGCTCGCTCGCATCTACTTTTCATTAGCAAAATAGTGGTTTGTATGTTTTTTTAAAGTGTCCTCCTGCGTTAACTGGTTTCCTCAGTGAGTGCTTCAGTCGCTCTCTTTTTTTATTGGCCAGCATATCTTATAAATCACGTACCCCTCAGTAGGTTCGCCCCGTGGCGCCTAAGGCTGATTAGAACTATTCCTAGCCTTGATGGCTTAGCTATTAAAAAAGGTGAAGACCTCAGAACAGTCTTTGCCTCTGGAGAAGCAAGCCGATCGTCACTGAATCGGCACAGTAGACTGTCTGAGGTCCTCTAGGGAGGAGGAGTGGTTAGATTAGCGCTGTAATGTGGAAGTGATGGGGCGAGGGTGTGGCAATCGTGTGGCGTCATGTCACGGCGCTTAGACGTCAAAATGCCACAAGCCAGCCACTATATTTTCATAACTTCTGATTAATCTTCGAGTGCAGCAAGAAATGGTTGAACTCAATATCAAAGATTAATTAGGAGATAACATCATGATTAGAATAATTCAGTGGGGCACTGCGGTAGGTTTATTAGGGTTGTTCGTAGCTGTCTATTTAATGGCCAGCACCAGCGCCGAAGAGATCAGAACGCTACCAACACAAAAACATGGCCTCCCGAGTGTATTGGAGACTATTGGTGATAAGACAGATCAACTAAACGATGAATCGGTTCTGCAACAAGTTGCGCAGGTTGATAATCATGAGATAGCGCAAGTTGACAGGGCCGCTGCCCAACAGACGGCTGGAGAATCGTCTGGGCATTTCAAAGAAATGTACGAGTCTTATGGACCTAAAAACTCTGCTTTGTCTGTGGATAAGAGTGCTTTTGATAATGCATCTACCGAGATTCTTGATGATGTTTGGGATCGGTGGTTGAACATCGACGAAGGATATTTGAATCGGCACACGCATTGGCACCAGCCGGATCGAAGTGACGTCACATTTGATAACTTCACAAACGCATTACATTTCTTCCCGGCAGACCAGAAGTTTTCTGCGGTTACGGCAGTCTGTAAGCAACGACCTCACTACAGTGAGCTTCTGATTTATTCAGAGGGTAAAAAATGGCTTGATTTGAATCAAGAGCGATCAAATTCTTACTCTGTCACGTTGTGGGACTGGTACAACACCGTTGCTATTAAATCGGGCAATGAAACATTCATTGAGCACAGCGCACCCAAAGTGTATCGATGGAATGCTCCCGTAGCGGGTCTTCTAGCAGAAGAGATATTGAGGACGGGTACGTTCGATATTTACGTCGAGGGAAATCAATATCGAGCCTCAGGTGTCATGATGAATAAAGTACAAAAAGAGACACTAAAGGCGTTTCCTAATCTACATTTGAGGACATCTGTAACGATCCAAAATATTGATGAGGTCCGTGACTGCTTTGGTGCTCAAAAGCATATCGTGAAGGGTCAAGTTGAGAGCGTTGAATTAAATTCTGATGTGCTGGGGTTAATGACGTACTTTGAAGATAAAACTTAAACCGTGAGGTGATCATTGTTAGGTGACAAAGTTTCGGGCAGGCATATGGTTGTTAATCTTGATGAGCATTGCCAGTAATTTGACAAGAGACACCTTCCACACGTGAGGCTATTAATTCATACTTATAAACGATATTAAATTTTAAATTTTTGGAGGTTGACTCATGTCAGGTAGTTTTATAAGTAGTGTTCGTTTTCAAGCTAAGACGGGTCAAGAGGAGGTTTTGATAAAAGCTGTGTCACAGTTTGATGTGTCTCAGTATCCAGGATGTCATTCTCATCAGATTGTAGATGCGGGGAATGGTCGATTTCAAACGACTATTGTCTGGGACAACAAGGATGCAATTGCTGCGGCTCGACCCGAGCTTATTAAATTTTTGAACACATTGCGCCCAATGCTTGATGAAATATCGCCTGAGTTAGGCGTTACGGACTCGATATCTGGCCCTATTATTGATTGACACTTATGTGTATTAAGTAAGTTCGTGTCATCAGTAATCATGACTGTTAGAAAGGGCGCCTTCATTGCGTCTTTTTTTAGTCTGACCGGCTATCTATAGATCACGTAAGCCTGCGTAGACCATCCCCCCTGGGGAGGTTTATTACTGATGGAGCTTGTCGCATCTTTGACACTAGCCGACTGTCAATTATGTGTCTTTGTAGCTTTAACTGTTCAGCATGAAAAGATACGAATAGTATTAATCTGTCTCTTATACACATCTCCGAGCCCACGAGACCTCTCTACATC
>CAJXPC010000138.1 GCA_913057845.1 uncultured Pseudomonadota bacterium | reverse complement strand
CGAGATGTAGAGAGGTCTCGTGGGCTCGGAGATGTGTATAAGAGACAGGTTACGTTGATCAAATCGATGCCGACTCCCCCTGAGGCAAAGGCGGGGCTTATGGGTCGGGTGTGGCGCTCTGAATTGGTGGAGGCGTTGCTGGCTCGAGGAATCGGTGAGGATTTAGAGCTTCTTGGCCCATACGGCTTAAAGGACGACGGCTACCATTTGTCTGATGTGCAGGCGCAGAGGATTTTGGAGATGCAACTGCAACGCTTGACAGGCCTTGAACAGCAAAAAATCGAGCAGGAATACCGGGATGTGATCGACACGATTGTCGACCTTGAGGATATCCTTAGAAATACCGAACGGGTCAGAGAAATTATTAAAGGTGAGTTAGCTCAAACTCGAGCTGATTTTGGGGATGACCGCCGCAGCGTGATTGAGGTCAATGCGCAAGACATATCCTTAGAGGATCTCATCACTCCTGAAGATCTGGTTGTCACGCTATCACATACGGGTTACATCAAGTCGCAACCCTTGAGTGATTATGAGGCGCAACGTCGCGGAGGGCGAGGTAGGCAGGCAACAAAGACAAAGGATGATGATTTTGTCGATAATTTATTTGTTGCACACACGCATGATTATATTTTGTGTTTCTCCGATCTCGGGCGGATGTATTGGTTGAAGGTCTATGAACTGCCACAGGCAAGTCGTGCCAGTCGCGGTAAGCCGATTGTGAATATTCTGCAATTGGCGGAGGGTGAAAAAATTACTGCGATCTTGCCGGTGAAAGAATTTGATGATCAGCGTTTCGTATTTATGGCAACCAGTCGGGGGGTGGTGAAAAAAACACCGCTATCGCATTTCTCACGCCCTCGGCAGATGGGTATTATTGCTGTGGACTTAGAAGATGGCGATCACCTGATTGGCGTCTCGATTACCAATGGCTCGAACGATATCATGTTGTTCTCGGATGGTGGGAAAGCAGTCCGGTTTGCAGAAGGCAATGTTCGCGCAATGGGTAGAACTGCTCGCGGAGTTCGTGGAATGCGATTGCCCGATACTGAGGCGCTCATTTCACTCGTCGTTGCTGACGATGAGACTCAAAGTGTTTTGACCGCAACAGAGAATGGTTATGGGAAGCGTACGAAAGTGGCTGAGTATACGAGGCATGGCCGAGGGACGAAGGGAATGGCTGCGATACAAACCAGTGCGCGAAACGGACGGGTGGTATCAGCAAAATTAGTTTCTGAAAAAGACGAGGTGATGTTAATCACTACAGGTGGTGTGTTGATACGAACTTCGGTCAGCGAGATCCGTGAAATGGGTCGATCGACCCAGGGTGTGCGCCTCATTAATTTAGGATCTGATGAGAAGTTGTCCGGTTTGGTGAAGGTCGAAGAGCAGGTCGTCATCGAAGGAGATGACGGCGGGGAAGACTTAACCGATTAGATCTCTTATGAGTGAGCTGCCAACGTCTATTGGCGCCTCAGATTGATACATATTTACGTTTTAGAGGTATGTTTTGAACACGATTTATAACTTTAGTGCAGGTCCTGCTGTGTTGCCCAAAGTAGTATTAGAGCAAGCTCGAGAGGAAATGCTTGATTGGTCAGGCTCTGGCATGTCTGTGATGGAGATGAGTCATCGCAGCAAGGAATTCTTAAGCATTGCCGAGGATGCCGAGCAGAACTTGAGGTCATTGATAGGGTTGGGTGATGAGTACCAAGTTCTTTTTTTGCAAGGTGGGGCATCGACGCAATTTTCAATGATTCCAATGAATTTGCTGCATGGCGCTAAAGTTGCAGATTACGTCTGTACAGGGCAGTGGTCTAAGAAAGCGATTAAAGAAGGTAAAAAGATCGGCACAGTGAATATTGCAGCCTCATCTGAGGAAGGTAATTTCTCAGAGATTCCGTCGGTTGATAGTTGGAATTTGAGTGCTGATGCGAGCTATGTGCACATCACATCGAATGAGACAATTGGCGGGGTAGAGTTTCATGACTATCCGTCAGATCTGCCCTCGCCGTTGGTTGCTGATATGTCCTCACATATTTTATCTAGGCCGCTAGACATGTCTCAGTTCGGACTAATTTATGCTGGGGCACAGAAAAATATTGGCCCTGCTGGTTTGACGATTGTAGTTGTTCGCAAGGATTTGTTAGCGCGAGTCTCACCGGAAGTACCTTCGATGTTCAGCTACGCGGTGCAATCCGATAACGAGTCAATGTTTAATACACCACCGACTTACGCTATTTACGTTTCCGGATTAGTTTTTAAGTGGCTTGATCAGATGGGTGGGTTATCCGTAATTGAGCAAATGAATATTAAAAAATCAACAATGATCTACGATCAGATTGATCGAACTGGTTTTTATCGTAGTCCAATTGACAAGCAGTATCGGTCACGTATGAATGTTCCTTTTAGAATTCATGACGAGAGCCTAGAAGATCTCTTTTTGAAAGATGCCAAAGATAGTGGTTTATTGCAGCTAAAAGGGCATCGGTCGGTAGGGGGTATAAGGGCGTCTATCTATAACGCGATGCCCCTTGAGGGCGTCGAGGCGCTTTTAGAGTTTATGCAGCACTTTGAAAAGAAACACGGCTAAGGAATTTGTAATGTCTCAAGATAAAGTTTTTAAAATTCAAACATTAAACAACATTTCTAATGCGGGACTCAGTCGTCTTCCCAAAGACGGTTACGTTCATGGGTCTGGTGTTGAAGACCCGCATGCAATCTTGGTTCGATCTGCGAATTTGCTCGAGCTCGAACCATCTGAAAGTTTGCTGGCGGTGGGTCGAGCAGGTGCGGGTACAAACAATATCGATATTGCACGCTTGGCTGGTTTGGGTGTGCCTGTATTTAATACGCCGGGAGCCAATGCTAATGCTGTGAAAGAATTGGTTCTTTCAGGCTTGTTGTTGTCGAGCAGGAATTTGGTTGGGGCTATAGATTTTGTTAGGAATTTGAAGGTTGATGGAGAGCTTGCAAAAAACGTAGAAGAGGGCAAAAAGAAATATGCGGGACGTGAATTGCCTGGTCGTACGTTGGGGATTATTGGGCTAGGAAAAATTGGCAGCTTAGTTGCTGATGTCGCTCTGAGGTTGGGTATGAAGGTGCTCGGCTACGACCCAAGTATAACCGTCGACGCGGCATGGGGTTTACCCTCAGGAGTGGTTAAGGCAGGGTCCATTACTGGTTTAGTGCGCGATTCAGATTTTATTTCCTTGCATGTTCCATTAAATGATGCGACTAGGAATCTAATTGATGAAGAGTGTTTGGCGTTGATGAGCGCTAACACTGTCTTGTTGAATTTCTCTAGAGGAGCTGTTGTTGATAACGTAGCTTTGGTTAAAGCGCTCCATGCGAATAAAATAAAACAATATATATGTGACTTTCCGAATGATTCGCTTATCGGTGTGAATGGTGTTATTGCGCTACCCCATTTAGGGGCATCGACGGTCGAGGCTGAGGAAAACTGCGCGACGATGGTTGTTGATCAGATTCGGGATTACTTGGAAGATGGTAACGTCGTTAATTCGGTCAATTTCCCTAATGTTTCCATGATCCGGGAGTCTCTCTACAGGATTGTTGTAATTAATGAAAATGTTCCTCATATGGTCAGTCAGATATCAACAGTGCTGGGTGACGCTAAGCTCAACATCAAGAATATGATCAATAAATCAATGAACGAGATTGCCATCACCCTAGTTGACGTGGACAGTCCGGTTAGCGATGATGTTTTGGTTACGCTTGAGGTCATCGAAGGCGTGAAACGTGTTCGTTACTTGAATGGAGCTTAGCGACGAGATATGAGTGACCAAATATCTGATCTACGGCAGCACATTGATGCCATTGATGACTCGCTTTTGGACCTGCTGAATAAGCGTGCCGAAATTGCGCGGCAGGTAGGGGAGGCCAAAAAGCAGGGGGTCGTGTATCGCCCCGAGAGAGAGGCCCAAGTTCATCGCAGGCTCCATGCGAAAAATAGTGGGCCTTTATCGAATGACACTATTTCTCATCTCTTTACAGAAGTCATTTCTTCGTGTCGTGCGCAGGAAGAACTCCTCACTGTTGCGTGCTTAGGCCCAGCAGGAACGTTCAGTGAAGAAGCCGTTCTAAAGCAATTTGGTTCACAGATAAAATTGATCTATTGCTCAACTATTGATGAGGTATTTAAATCCGTTGGTTCAGATGTCGCAGCCTATGGAGTTGTCCCGTTAGAAAACTCCACTGAAGGCGCGATTAGTCGCACGCTTGATTTGCTCTTCGAGAGTCCATTAAAGCTGTGTGGGGAGATCGGATTGCCTGTACGACATAATTTACTCAGCAAAGAAAAGCCTGAGAATATTGAAAAAATCTACTCGCACTCACAGAGTTTGTCACAATGTCAGAAGTGGCTAGGGCAGCATTTTCCATCCGCGCAGCTTATCCCGGTAGCAAGTAATGCTGCTGCCGCAAAATTGGTCGCCACAGAAGCTCGTTCCGCAGCGATTGCTGGACGCATTGCTGGAGAGCATTTCGGGTTGACGTTTATTCATTCGTCGATTGAGGATAAACCGGATAACACAACGCGGTTTGGTGTTGTTTCCAAGTCGGAGGTTGGGACATCGGGTAGTGATAAGACCTCAATAGTGCTCGCGGCCCAACATAAGCCGGGTGCAATTCTTGGTTTGCTTGAGCCCCTAGCTGAAAACGGTATCAGCATGACTCGTCTTGAATCCAGACCTTCGGGTTTAGGACTTTGGGAGTATATGTTCTTTATTGACTTGGAAGGTCATAAGGATGATGAGGTCATGCAAGCGGCGTTGTCTGAAATTCAGTCTAAATCCGGATTTTTTAAAATACTTGGATCTTATCCTAAGACAGTTTAAACCTTGGGCCATATCGTTTAATCCCATGACAAAATATCCTCCGCCTCTAGATTGTGTTCGTACTATTGCTCCTTACCAGCCGGGTAAGCCTATAGACGAGCTTGCAAGAGAGTTCTCTCTTGACCCCTCTGCGATCGTTAAGTTGGCGTCGAATGAGAATCCGTTGGGTTGTAGTAAATCTGTTATCGAAGCTCTTGGTAAGGAGTTAGAGGAGGTGGCACGCTATCCGGATGGTAGTGGCTTTGAACTCAAGCGGCACTTAAGCGCAAAATTAGACATTCCTCCCGACTATTTGATTCTGGGTAATGGATCGAATGACGTCCTTGAGATTGCTTCTATTGCCTTCTTGGATCGAGAGCGCTCGGCGGTTTACTCGGAGTATTGTTTTGTAGTCAATAAACTTGCTACGCAAAGTCGTGCTGCTCATGGCATTGAAGTGCCTGCAACCAATTATGGTCATGATCTTGCTCGAATGCTGGATGCTATTCAGGAGAATACCTGTGTTATTTTTATCTCAAACCCAAATAACCCGACAGGCACATTTCTCTCGCCTCGGGACATACTTGATTTCATAGAACAAGTCCCAGAACATATTTTAATTATTCTCGATGAGGCTTACTACGAGCTGTCTCTTATACACATCTGACGCTGCCGACGAATAGAGAG
>CAJXPC010000137.1 GCA_913057845.1 uncultured Pseudomonadota bacterium | reverse complement strand
ACGAGATGTAGAGAGGTCTCGTGGGCTCGGAGATGTGTATAAGAGACAGACGGTATCCAGTGAATCAGCACCTAGATCATCTACAAAGGTGGACTCATTTTTGATGTCAGCTTCGTTAACACCCAGCTGCTCAGCAACAATTTTCTTGACGCGTTGCTCGATTGATTCCATGTACAAAACCCCTCAGTTTCTAAAAAAAAATGATTTAGTGAATTCGCTTCACTAAAGCGCGGTATTTTACCAAATAAAAGGCAACTTTGGGTCTATTCCATCAACATGCCACCATTGACATGAATCGTTGATCCTGTGATGTATCTGGATAGATTGGATGCCAAAAATAAAACGGCATTCGCAATATCTGAGACTTCGCCCAAACGGCCTAAAGGCACTTGATTAATTAAGGTTTTTTTCTGCTCTTCGGCCAAACCTTGTGTCATTTCTGTATCAATAAAACCAGGGGCCACGCAATTAACGTTGATATTTCTCCCACCGAGTTCTCGGGCTAGAGATTTACTGAACCCCACGATTCCTGCTTTCGCGGCAGCATAATTGGATTGACCCGCGTTACCCATAAACCCAACAACAGAGGTCAAGTTGATGATTTTTCCAGATCGCGCTTTCATCATGCCCCGACATACGAGTTTTGAGAGCCGATAGACAGACTTGAGATTGGTATCCATGATGTCATCCCATTCATCTTCTTTCATTCTCATCAATAGATTATCTCTGGTGATGCCAGCGTTGTTGATGAGGATTGAAATGGCCCCGTGTGTCTTCTCTACTTCCGAGAGGACTGCAGTGCACTCTTCTACCTTAGAGACATCCAATCGATAGCCACGACCTGATATGTTCTCTTTTTTGAAGATCTCAGTAATCCGATTTGCCCCTTCATCTGTAGTGGCTGTTCCTGCAACGGTTGCACCCGCAAGACCCAACGTCTTTGCAATCTCTGCACCGATGCCGCGACTCGCTCCAGTCACGAGGATCACCTCACCTGCCAAACTTATATTCATAGTTAACCTCCTGAAAATTCGTTCATGGCTAGCTCCATTGCCTCTGGAGAGGCCAAAGAAATCATTTGGAACTCTTTGTCGATTCGTTTGTTGAGACCGGTAATTACTTTTCCTGGACCACATTCGCATCCGATACGAATGTCTTTCTTAACAATATGGCGAATAGTCTCAACCCAACGAACCGGCTTAAATAGTTGTTGATATAAACGCTCTTTAATATCCTGCGCTGTACTCGATTCTTGAACGTTTTCGTTATGCACGACTGGAATCTCCGTAGATCCAATACTTACTGTGTCTAAAACTGATGCAAATAGGTCTGCTGCTGGTTTGATGAGGCTACAGTGAGACGGGGTGCTCATTGCAAGCAACATTGCGCGCTTAGCACCAAGTTTTTTTGCCTCCTCAACGGCTTTTTCAACCGTTTCTTTGTTCCCAGCTATCACGACTTGTCCTGGGGCGTTGTAATTTGCGGGTTCCGCTACTCCTCCCTCTGCCGTAGCGTTTTGACACGCTAAGGTAATGTTTTCATCACTCAAGCCCAACACTGCAGCCATTGCACCAACACCTGATGGCACGGCATTTTGCATCAGTTCTGACCTTTGCCGAACAAGCGGTACTGCATCGGTGAAGTTAAGTGCACCAGACGCTACCAAAGCGGCATATTCTCCCAGACTATGCCCAGCTAAAATTGAAGGTAACTTGCCGCCTAGTTTGATCCAAGCGCGATACATCGCAACGTCAGATATGAGCATTAAAGGTTGGGTGTTGGTTGTGAGCGCGAGTTGGTCCTCTGAACCCGCGTGCGCGAGCTGCCACATATCCTGTTGGAGGATTACCGAGGCCTCTTCAAATGTGTCTTTAACAACCCTAACCTCGGAGAAAACATCCATCATGCCCACCGATTGGGATCCTTGCCCGGGAAACAAAAAAGCTATTGTCACAATCGTTATTCCTTTATTTAATACTAGAATTCAAGAAGAGCTCCACCCCACGTGAACCCGCCGCCAACACCGGCAACTAACAATAATTGTCCTTTATTGACTCTCCCGTCTCGAACCGCTTCATCGAGCGCTAAAGGGATGGATGCGGCAGAGGTATTGCCGTGGTGGTCTACAGTTGCGACCAATCGCTCCAAGGGTAAGTTTAGTTTCTTTGCGGTGGACTCCATAATCCGAATGTTGGCTTGATGAGGAATAAACCAATCGAGCTCTTCTATCGTTTTTCCAGAGGCGGTGAGTAACTCTCTGGCAGTTTGCTCGAAAACCTTAACTGCAAATTTAAATACGATGCCCCCATCCATTTGGACCATAGGTGATCCATCTACCTTCCCACCTTTAACCCAACCGGGAACGCATAAGTGTTTGTACAAAGACCCATCTGCGTGCAGGCTCGTTTGAAGAATCCCTGGGCTATCAGAGCTAGAGAGTACGACAGCACCTGCGCCATCGCCAAACAGCACACACGTGGTTCGATCATTCCAGTCAAGAATACGTGAATAGACTTCAGCGCCAATGAGTAATACGTTTTTTGCTTGACCACTCTTTATAAACAAGTCAGCGATATTCAGCCCATAAACAAAACCCGAGCACACCGCTTGGACATCAAACGCAGGACATCCGGAAATGTTTAATTTGGATTGCACGATGCAGGCCGTGCTTGGAAAAACCATATCGGGTGTTGTTGTCGCGACGATAACGAGATCTATGTCGCTGGCATTAAGACCGGAATTTTGAATTGCTATTTGAGCCGCTTTCGTAGCTAAGTCACTTGTGGCCTCATCATCTGCTGCGACATGCCTTTGCTTGATGCCTGAACGCGACACAATCCACTCATCGTTGGTATCAACAAATTTTTCAAGATCTTTATTCGTTAATATTTTTTCAGGTAGGTAACTTCCTGTCCCAATAATTCGCGAATACATCACAACTCTCTTTGTTCCGGCACTTTGATATTGTCAGTGATCGCATCGAGCATAGAGTGTTTAACTTCTTCATAGGCTCTTTGCATTGCAAATCCGAGGCTATACACGTCAGCTGCCCCATGACTTTTGACGACAATGCCCCTTAACCCTAATAAGCTTGCGCCGTTGTATCTCCTATGATCTACACGTTGTTTAAAACGATTGATCACCGGTGATGCCAATACCCCTAAGATCTTCGTGAGTGTGTTTCGGTGAAACTCCTCTTTGAGATACTTCCCTAACATCTGGGCTAATCCCTCTGATGTTTTGAGTGCGACATTACCGACAAACCCGTCGCAAACAATTACATCCGTTGTGCCTCTATAAATATCTGTGCCCTCAACATTGCCCTTGAAATTGAGTGAACTATGTTTTAATAATTCTGAGGCCTCTTTAACGACTTCATTTCCTTTGATGTCCTCTGACCCAACATTCAGAAGGCCAATGCTTGGGAAATTACTGCCGCCGCTCGAGCTTACCAAGCAGCTTCCCATGACAGCGAATTGAAATAAATGCTCAGCGGAGCAGTCCACGTTTGCTCCCAAATCGAGCATGCAGACTTGACCATGATGGGTTGGTAAAAAAGACGCGATCGCTGGCCGTTCAATACCGGGTAACATTTTGAGTACAAATCTCGAAATCGCCATCAAGGCACCTGTATTGCCCGCACTCACACATGCATTTGCCTGTTCTTCTTTGATCAGGTTGACTGCGATTCTCATGGATGAGTTTTTCTTGGTGCGTAGTGCCTGTGCAGGACCTTCGTCCATACCAATGACTTCTTCAGCATGAATGACTGTTAAACGATCTTGGTTGTGCGGATGTCGGCTTAACGTTTTATTAATCTCATCTGAGAGGCCCACTAATATGACGTGCGCATCGGGACGAGTTTTGACGAAATGAATAGCAGTAGGAACGGTAACCTTGACGCCATGGTCACCGCCCATGCAATCAAGTGCTATTGTGACGGTCATTGGATGTATGTCGATTGTTGCACATCAGCGCAACTCACTTGAATACTGTGTCTCAAGTTGCTGGTGTGCCAAATTTTTGTAAGCACTGATCAGTGCCTACAAAAAATTTAATCGTCGCTTTTCTGAATGACTTTCTTGCCACGATAAAAGCCGTTTGGGCTGATGTGATGACGAAGATGCGTTTCTCCAGTACTTGGCTCGATCGCTATTGATGGGCCAGTTAACGCATCGTGCGAACGACGCATATTACGACGAGATGGTGATACTTTAGTTTTTTGTACGGCCATTTGTGTTCACTCCAAAGTTTCTAAATTTAAGATGACTGTCTCAGTCCACTGAGCGGTTTTGTCGGATCTGACTGCTCATCCAGCAGCTGAGGTCTTTCACAATCTCCTTCTTTGTGAAGCGGAACCATTGGCAAGGCCAACAATAGTTCATCTTCTACAAATTCAATAAGATCTAATTCATTCTCAGCGAGCATCGTGTTGATATTTTGCTCTTCCTGCGAAATCTCAACCAGCTCATCTTCTGTGGGCGTTATTATAAACCGACTGTGCGAATTAATCTGAAAATCAAATAAACCAATGCACCGTTGGCATGTCAGCGTCAAACCACTTAAAATCTTAAGTTGGATAAACGACTTACCGTCGTGCTGTATTCCGCCAATGATGTTTGCTTGAATGACGTCATTTACGATAGCCGACACATCAGTTAGCCTTGGCAAGTCAACCAGTTTGAGCTGGAGGTCTTGTGACTGTGTTTTTTGGGCAAAGCCCAATGTGTCGATGATGGGTCGGTTGTTCATTGCGCGCGCATAATATTGATTATATGTGCATTTGTCAAAATTTTATCTAAAAAGATTAGAGCCATGAGTTCCCGCACCTTACCAATTATTGTTCTTGCGTCTACTTCGATATATCGCCGCGAGTTACTTGGGCGTATTTATCAAGACTTTCAAGTGGAATCCCCAAATGTGGATGAGACCCCGCTGCCCAATGAGGATGCTCGGGTGTGCGCAGAGAGATTATCTATTGCTAAAGCACGCGCCATAACTTCTTTGAGTGGGAAGGACTTTATCATTGGCTCGGATCAAGTGGCCGAATGTGATGGGGTGAGATTATCTAAACCAGGCAGTTTAGACAAAGCTATCGAGCAGCTTAAATTTGCGAGCGGGCGAACTGCATTTTTTTATACGGGCGTATGCGTATTGAACGCACACACCAACGTGCATCAATCGGTAGTAGTTGATACCGAGGTTACATTTCGACAGCTTAGCCTATCTGAGATCGAACGCTATGTAGAGGCAGAAGATGTGCTGGGCTGTGCGGGAAGTGCTAAGTCTGAGGGCTTGGGCATTACCCTGCTCGAATCGATTCTTGGCTCAGATCCAACCGCCTTGGTCGGCTTGCCTTTAATCGCCCTCTCAAGGATGCTTCGAGATGAGGGCGTTATATTGCCGTAGCACTTTATAAATTACCGTTAATATAAGTTGTAACTCATTGTTTTATTGAATATCTCTGCGCCAAACTTTCTCGCAATACGCTCACCAAATCCCTCTTTCACCGAATAATTAACCAGTTCCGGGGCCCCAAT